>DATLLB010000945.1:0-20597 GCA_035538075.1 Enhygromyxa sp. | reverse complement strand
TTCGCGCCCGACGGCACGATCGTCGTCACCGGCACTCACTGGATCGTCGGCGACCCGAGCAACCACCCTGATCTGTGGACGCGCAAGTACTCGGCCGCCGGCAGTCCGTTGTGGACGCAGAGCTTCGACGCTGGTGATCTCGATCCCGACGAGGGCTGGGGCGTGGACGTCAACGACTTGGGCGAGCTCCTGACCGTCGGCTACATGACCCTCGGCGGCGACCAGAAGATCGTCGCTCGCAAGTACGCGCCGTGACGACCAAGCCCGACCGCGAAGACCCGGGAGTGGCTCCCGCGTTTGGCAAGGACCCGCTCGAGGAGCGGTTCCTCGAGCACCTCAACGACTGCTTGGCGCCGCACGAGCGCGCGCACTATGTCGAGCTCGACGAGCGCTGGCCGACCCTCCACGTGATCGGGCCGCCGCGCTCGGGCACGACCTTGGCCACGCAGCTGCTCGCCGCGCACCTCGACGTGGGCTGCATCAACAACCTGGTCGCCGCCGAGGGTCATGTAACCGACGGTCAGGAGCTCACCCAGGTCGTTGACGTCCACGCCCCAGCCCTCGTCGGGATCGAGATCACCAGCGTCGAAGCTCTGCGTCCACAACGGACTGCCAACGGCCGAGTACTTGCGCGTCCACAGATCAGGGTGGTTGCTCGGGTCGCCGACGATCCAGTGAGTGCCGGTGACGACGACCGTGCCGTCGGGCGCGAACACGACGTCGCGTCCGTAGCCGCTCAAGTGGTCGACCTGATCGGCGTAGATGTCGGTCCACAGCACGTTGCCGTCGGCGTCGTACTTGCGCACCAAGATGTCGAAGGCCTCGTCGAGGTTGTCGGTGTAGCCGCTGACCACGACCTCGCCCTGGGCGTTGACATCGAGGCCCCAGCCCTCGTCGATGTTGAGCTCGACGTCGTCGCTGCCCGTGTGCGTGTCGGACCAGATCAGGTTGTGATTGGCATCGTGCTTGCGCACGAACAGGTCCGAGTCGGCCGAGCCGTCAGCGAGGTTGCCGACATACTGGCGCCCGGTGATGACATAGTCGCCGTTCGCCAGCACCGCGATGGCCCGGCCATAGTCGATGCCGGATCCGGGACCGTCGTAGGTGGTGGCCCACTGCTCGACCCCGTCGGCCGCAGCGAGCTTGGCAACCCAGACATTCTCGGCTTGGTTGGTCTGCGTCACCCAGCCGATCACGTGGGGGTTGCCGTCCGCGTCGACATCGACCCCAAACGCGAAGTCGTCGAGGCTGCCGTCGCCTTCGTGGTGGCTGTAGGTCCACGCCGGATCGCCGGCCGCGGTGTACTTGCGCACCCAAATGTTGCGGCCGCCGTTGCTCGCGATGTCTTCGACCACGCCGGCGATGATGATGTCGTCGTTGCCGTCGATCGCCACCGCGCGGGCGTAGTCGCAGGCGTTGGCGCTCCCGTTGGCCTTGTCGGTCCACAGCTCGGTGCCGCCGGGATCGTACTTGCCGACCCAGACGTCGCAGCTCTGCCCGGTCACGAACACGCGGCCGGCGATCACGTAATTGCCCGCGCCGTCGAACGCGACCGCGAACGCCTGATCGTTGCCGTTGCCGCCGTCGATCTCGGCGCTGTCGAGCAGACTGCCCGAGGCAATGCAGTCGATGTTGCAGCCGTCGCCCTGGATGTCGTTGCCGTCATCGCAGACCTCGTTGTCCTGCCACACGACACCGTCGCCGCAGCTCGCGTTGGCGCAGGCGTTGGTGCAGTCGTCGGTGTCGACGTCGTTACCGTCGTCGCAGAGCTCGGGGCCCTCGATCATGCCGTTGCCGCAATCAGGGGCCACGCAGAGGGTGTCCGCGCAGAACAGGCCCTCGTCGCAGTCGGCTTCGGTCTCGCACGGGCAGCCTTCGCCCTCGCAGTCGCCGTCGCCATCGCCGTCACCGTCGCCGTCGCCATCGCCGTCGCCATCGCCGTCGCCGTCACCATCACCATCACCGTCACCATCACCGTCGCCATCACCGTCGCCATCGCCATCGCCATCGCCATCACCGTCGCCATCGCCGTCACCATCGCCATCGCCATCGCCGTCACCATCGCCATCGCCATCACCGCCATCCCCCGTCTCGGTGCCGGTGTCGGCGACCGTATCCTCGACTTCGATCGTGTCGTCGCTACAGCCAGTCATCGACACTGCGGCCGCGAGCGCGCACAGACCAAGAGAGCGACGCCGGATCGGAGCAAAGCTTTTCATGGTCACATGATCACCATTTCACATCGCTTTCGTCAATGCTATAGGATTGTGGCATGCACCCGCCGGCTGGGACCAAAATGCGACATGCGCTAAAGCGCTGCATCGACATCGTCGGTGCCTCGGTCGGAATCGCGGTCATGTCGCCGTTGATGCTTGGTATCGCCTCGGTCGTGCGCCTGGAATCCAATGGCCCCGCGCTATTTCGGCAGCCACGCCTGGGCCGGGCAGGGCAGGTGTTCGAAGTGCTGAAATTCCGGACCATGGTGGTCGGCGCTGGCGATGGGGCGGTCGGAGCCGCAGATCCGCGACTAACCCGTCTCGGCGGCCCGCTGCGCCGCTGGAGCGTCGACGAGCTCCCGCAGCTGATCAACGTGCTGCGGGGCGAGATGAGCCTGGTTGGGCCCCGGCCGGATCGCACATTTCGTCTCGAGCAATATACCGCCGAGCAGCGCCGGCGATTGGCGATGCGTCCGGGAATCACGGGATTGGCTCAGGTCAGCGGTCGCAACGCGATCGATTGGGAGTCACGTAATGCCCTCGACGTGCGCTACGTCGATGATTGGTCGCTCGCTCTCGACGCACGAATCCTTGCACGAACCTTTGTCGCGGTCGTCGGCGGTCGCGGCATCGATTTCGCCCCGGGCCACGCCCATCCGCGCACCGACAATTAAGCCTTGGTGTTCATGTATGGTTCATAGCCGTAGTGGTACCCCTTGTCGCGGCGCATCTCGACGTCGTTGAGCACGAGGCCGAGCAGGTTGGTGTCGCGCTGGCGCAGCAGCGTGAGGCTGCGGTGGATCTCGGCGCGCGAGCTCGAACGACTGCGCGAGACCAAGACCACGCCATCGGCGAGGTGTGCGAGCAGCAGCGCGTCGACGACCGGGAGCAGCGGCGGTGTGTCGAGCACGACCACGTCGAAGCGCTCGCGCAGCTGCGCCAGCGTGCGGCGAAACGCGTGGCTGTCGAGCAGCTCGGCGGGCGTCTCGGGCTGCGGACCACAGGGCAGGAGCGACAGTTGCTGGGGAGCGCCGGACGGCGCGGCCACCAACGCGTCTTCGAGGGTGCTGGCGCCGGTCAGCACCGAGGTCAGGCCGAGGTTGTCCTGCTCGATCGGGACCGGGAACACCTCGTGAAGTCGAGGACGGCGGAGATCGGCGTCGATCAGCACGACTCGCTTGCCGGCCTGACACCAGCTCAGCGCGAGGTTGATCGCGATCGAGCTCTTGCCTTCGGCGCTCATCGGCGAGGTCACCATGATCACCGGCCGTGGGTGCTGGCCCAACGCAAAGCCGATCGCCGCGCGTACGCTGCGGACGCGTTCGGCCATCGCCGATTGCGGGTGGAAGTGCGTGTAGAGGTCGCGCTGGCGCCTCTGATCGCGGAGGTTGGCGCCGCCGATCTCGGGGTGGAGGGGCAGGGTCGGCAGCTGGCCGAGCACTGGCAGATCCCAACCCGCGAGCGTCTGCTCGACGTCCCGCAGGTCGCGAATTCGGACGTCGCGGAGATCCACGGCCACCGCCGCCAAGCCGCCCACGATCAGCCCGGCCAGCAGCGTCAACACGAGGCTCAACGCCACGCGCGGGCGCACCGGATCGTTCGGCACCGTGGCGAAGTCGAGGATCTCGACCGGCGGCCGCCCCTCGACGCGATTGGTCAAGCCGATCTCGGAGACGCGGCGCGAGAGCACCGCGTACATCTCTTCGGCATCCGTGACGTCGCGAGCGAGCTCCTTGTACTCGGGCTCGAGACGGCTGAGCTCGAGCGCGCGATTGGTCGCGCGGCGAAGCTCGGCCTCGAGCTTGGCCTCGCTCGCCGCGGCCGCCCGGTAGCGGGCCTCGAAGGTCCCGAGGTGTCCGCTCGCTTCGGTCTCGATCGCCTCGGTGATCAGCTCCTTGCGCTGCTTGGCCTCGATCCAGCTCGGGTGCTTGTCGCCGTACTGGAGATCCAGCGCTCGAAACTCGGTGTTGGCCTCGACCTGATCGGCGATCAGCTCGTCGAACACCTTGCGCTCGCCGGCGCCGAGCATGGCCGCAACGCCCGAGTAGGCCCGCTTGCGATGCAGCTTCTTGGCCTCGGTGAACGCGTCCTCGGCGGTGATGCGGGCGGCTTGAGCCGACTTGACCAGATGCCCGAGCTCGAGGATCTCGTTGGTGACGACGCTCTGCCGATCCTCGAGGGCGAGGGTCGTGATCTCGTGCTCGCTCTTGAAGGTGGCCAGCGCCTTGTCGGCCGTGCGCAGTTGCTCGCGCGCGGTCTCGAGCTCGCGCCCGAGATCATCCTTGGCGCGGGTTCCGGTGTCGATGCGCTCGCCGGTGACGTACTCGAGGTAAGCCCGGGCGACCGCGTTGGTGATCGCGGCGGCGAGCTCGGGATCGGGGTACTCGACCCGGATCTGCAGGATTCTCGAGTCACGGACTTCACGGACGTCGATCAGCTCGCGCAGACGCTCGACCGGGTCAATCTCGGAGGCGAGCTTGGCTCGCTTCGCCTCGTCCTCGATCGCGTCGAGACCCAGGAACACGGGATCTTCGGCGAGTCCCAGCTGCTGCAACGCGGCAGCGGCGACTCGGCGACTCGAGATCACATTTCGCTGGGTCTGGTAATAGTAGGTGTAGCCGTAGCGATCGACCCGCTCTTCGACACCTTCGACCTTGTCGAGGATCTCGGGCCCGGCGGGATTGAGCAAGATCGTGGCCTCGCCACGCCACTGACGAGGGACGAGCGCGATCTGGAGGACGCCGACGGTCAGCGCCAGCGCGATCGCGGTCAGCACGATCGGCCAGCGTCGCCGCATCACGACCAGCAGCTCGACGATGATCGCAATCGTCGATCGCTCGGCGCTCGGCGCCTCGATCTCATAGGGAGGAGGTCGGTGAGCGGGCCACGGCCACGGCCCCGCTGCAGGGCGCTTGGGTCCCGTCGCGCTCGCGCCTGCGTCGGGCTGGTTGGAGTCCTCGTGCATCGTGCATCGCGACGGCAGGCTGTCTGGTCGTGCATGGCCACGCGGCTCGATACCTTCACGACTTTTGAGCGAGCGCTCATGACTTTCATCGCTGTTGCTGAGAGCGTCCGAGGTGGTAGCGTCGCGGGAGCTTGTTGGGACACCCGGGGCAGATGCTGGTTGATCGGCTCGCGGGCGCCGGTCTGGCCGTGTATCTGGTCACTGGTAGTTGGGGGCTTCATCGGGTGACCAGCCTCGAGCCGGCGCTGTGGTGGGAGCCGCGAACGTGGGCGGTGCTCGGGCTCGCGGTGCTGGCGTTTCGTCCACGCATGAGCGCCGGGCTCGGCGTCGGCGTCCCCGAGGGCCGACTGCTCGCGGCCGAATTGGTGTGGCTCGCCGGAACCCTGCTCACGCTCGCGTGGGCGCCCGCGCTCGAGCTCGGCGTGGACGCGGCGATCGATCTCGGCTTGATGAGCGTCGCTGCGATCTCGCTGTATCGGTTGCTGCAGACCGGCGACGCTCGAGTGTTGATCGACAGCTTCGAGCGCGCTCTGTTGGCGCTGCTGCTGCTGTTGCTGGCGGCCGCGCTCGCAGGTGGGTTGGGCTCGGGTCGGCTCGCCGCGCTCGGTGGCGGTCCCAACGTGTTTGGCCGCAACATGGGCTTGCTGTGCGTGCTCAGCCTCGATCGTGCGATGCGAGGCGCGAGCGGCGGTCCGGACGCGAGTGTGCGGCGCGTCGCGTGGCCGATCGTCGCGGCCTTGGCCGCGCTGCTGGTGGCGCTGTCGGGCTCGCGCGGGGCCATGTTCGCAACCTCGATCGCGCTGGCCTGCCTGCTCGCGCTCGGTCACGCACGACTCGGGCGGCGGCTGATCGTGGTCGCCGGCTTCTCGATCTTGGGCCTGTGTGCGGTCGCGTTCACCGAGCTCGGCGCGTCGGTGTCCGAGAGCTTTGCCACCCGCGTGCTCGATCTGTTCTTCCGCGAGCACTACGTCAGCGGCCGCGACCGCATCTACGCGCTCGCGCTCGAGCGCGGCTTCGATGCGCCGCTGCTCGGCCACGGGCTCAACAGCTTCCCCGCGTCCACGCCCTGGCCGTACGCCCACAACATCGTGCTCGACGCGTGGTTCGAGACCGGCGCGTTCGGGGTCGCGCTGCTGGGCTTGTACTTCGCGACGTTAGGCCGCGGGACCCTCCGAGCGCTGGCCCGGGAGCGAAGCGGCGCGCGCTGGGCTGGCGTCGACGGGCTCCGAGCCGCCGCGATCCTGATCTTGGTCGCGTCGCAGTTCAGCGGCGGTCGCTACGACGCGCGCGGGCTGTTCGGGTTTGCGGCGCTCTCGATGGTCAGCTTCTCGCGCGTGCTCCCACCTGCGAGGCGTCTGCGATGAGCGAGCTCGAGCTGCTCGACGTCGACCAGGCGCTCGACGCCGCCATCGAGTGGCCAGACGTGTACCTGACTCCGGCCTACGGACGCGCGAGCGAGGCCAGCGACGGCGCCGTCTGGCGCGTGGCCGTGTGGCGTCCGGGGCCGATCCTCTATCCGTATCTCGAGCGCCCGGTCGATCGCGAGCTCGCCCCCGGCGGAGCGTTCGACGTGGTCTCGCCGTACGGCTACGCGGGCGCCTGGGCGGCGCCCGGCGTGAGCCTCGAGCAGTGGCGAGCCTTTCGGATCGCCTGGCGAGCCGCGATGATCGAGCGTGGTGGGATCGCCGAGTTCGTGCGCGCAGGCGGGTTCGTGAGCGGCTACGCGGCGATGCTCGAGGCCGACCCGTCACTCGTCGTTCGCCAGCGCACTTCGACGGTAGCGATCGACGTCGCGCGGCCCTTCGCAGCGGCATGGGCCGCGGCCGAGAGCCGCGCCCGGACCAAGACCCGCAAGGCGCAAAAGCACGGCTACAGCTGGTCTTGCCGACCGTGCACGCCCGCCGACGTGGCCGCGAGCTCGAGCTTCCGCCAGCTCTACGAGTCGACCATGCGCCGCGTCGAGGCGCGCCCCTACTACCTGTTCCCCGACACCTACTATCAGGCGCTCGCGCGAGGGCTCGGCGATCGGCTCGGCGTGATCGAGGTCCGGCACCCCGAGCGTGGCCTCGGGGTCAGCGGCATCTTCTTCGAGTGGGGCCCCAACCTGCACCTGCACCTGGTCGGCAGCGAGAGCTGGGCGCTCGGTGATGGCGCGGGCAACCTGCTCTACCACGGCCTGATCGAGTGGGCCTGCGCGCGCCCGCACAGCCAGCGGCTGCATGTCGGCGGCGGTCTGACGCATGAAGACAAGCTGTTCTACTTCAAGCGAGGCTTTGGTGGTCATGCGATCCCGTTCGTCACCGCCAGCTCGATCCTCGATCCGGATCGCCATCAACTCGCCGTCGAGCGCCGCGCCGAGCAGTGCGGCTGCACCGTCGAGCGATTGAGCAGCTCGGGCTACTTCCCCGCCTACCGAGCCACCCCCGCGCCGCTCGCCGCGGAGGCGTCGACGTGAACGAGCCACGCGAGCGCGGTCGGTTCGGGCGCGATGTCCTGCAGTCGTTCGGCTTCATCGCCTTGCAGGCCGGGCTGGCGATCGTCAACAGCATCGTCATCGCGCGGATGACCGGACCGGAGGGCCGTGGGCTCTACGGCTTGGCGGTCGCGATCCTGGCGCTGGCGTGGCCGCTCGCCGCCGTCGGCCAGCAAAACTCGACCGTCTATTTCCTGGGCAAGGGCCGCGACCCCGGTCCGATCGCCGGCCTCAACCTGTTGCTCGGCCTGGTCTTGCTGCCCATCGGTCTCGGCACCGGCGCGCTCGCTTGGAATCTCGGCGGCTCGAGCGGATCGACGGCCGCGCTGGCCGTGGCTGCGGCGGCGATCTGCCTGCCCGCCGCCGTCCACTTCGAGACCACCCGCCACGACTACCTGGGGCGGCGGCGCGTGTTCGCCTACAACAGCTGCCAGTCGCTGCTGACGGCGGTGCTGCTGGTGCTCAACCTGTTGCTGCTCGGCCGCGGCGAGCAGTGGGTGCTGGCGACCCTCGTCGCATCGTGGGTCGGCGTCACGATCGTGGTCGGTGTCGTGCGAGCTGCAAGTCGCCCGCGTCCGTGCCTGCCCTCGCGCGAGCTCGTCATCGAGCACCTGCGCCACGGCGCGCGCGAGGCTGCGAGCCGGTTCAGCGAGGCCGCGTTGATGCGCGTCGACACCTTGCTGCTCGTGCCGATCGTCGGGCTCGCGGCGGTGGGGATCTTTGCGATCGCCGATCAGATTGCGACCATCATGTCGTGGCTCGCCGTCGCTGCCGGGCGCATGATGTTTGCCCACTCGGCCCAGGATCGGGACGGGACCGAGGCACGGCGCAAGCTCGCGCTGGCGGTGCGGCTGCTCGCCGGATTTTGGATCGCCTGCTCGATCGCCTGCGCGGCGCTGCTGTGGTGGCTGATTCCGCTGCTCTACACTCGCTCGTTCGCGGCCGCGTACGTGGGCGTGCTGCTGCTGCTGCCTGCGGTGCTGGGCAAGAGCATTCATAGCGTGGTGGCGCCGTACCTCGCCGGTCAGGGGCATCAGCGTCCGGTCGTGCGCACGGGGCTGGCTGCGCTCGGGATCGACGTGGTGCTGGTGCTCGGGCTCGCGCCGCGGTTTGGCTGGGAGGCTGCTGCGGTCGCGAAGTCGGTCGCCCACGCGGTGCAGATGGTCGCGGTGCTCGGCGCCTATCGGCGCCTGTACCCCGAGAGCCGGCTGTCGCTGATCCCCAGCGCGGCGGATCTTCGCACCTTGCAGCAGTGGCTGCGTCGGCGTGCTCAGGGCTGACTCGAGCGGAGGCGGGCGTACTGAGCCGCTCGTCGCACGTAGGCCCGCCAGCCGATCTCGATCATCTCGCGGTCCTTGTCTCGACACTCGCGCACGACCTTCATCGGGTTGCCGGCGACGACGGTCCCGGCCCGCACGATCTTGCCCGGCGGCACCAGGGTCCCGGCGGCGACCAGCGCCCCGGACTCGACCACCACGTTGTCGAGCAAGATCGATCCCATGCCGATCAGCACGTCGTCGTGGATCGTGCAGCCGTGCAAGATCACCGAGTGGCCGACGGTCACGCGATCACCCACGCGCGTCCACGAGAGCCCCTCGGTGCAGTGAATGACGGTGTTGTCCTGAATCGACGTGCGGCTGCCGATCACGATCGGCCCGTCGTCGCCGCGCAGGGTCACGTGCGGCCACACGCTCGACTCCGGGCCGATCAGCACGTCGCCGATCAGCAGCGCCGCGTCGTGCACGAACGCGGTCGGGTCGACGCGCGGATGCTTGTCGCCGAAGGCTTCGAGGCTCATAGCGGTAGCAGGTCGAGGTACCAAGCCACCGCGCCGCCGCCACCGAGCAGCAGCACGATGATCAGGATCCAGATCCCAGCGTTGCTCCCGGTTTGCTTGGGCGGCGGGCTGGGCAGGCGCGTGCGGGCGATCGAGTGCTCGGTGATCGCAGGCGGATCGTCGACGTCGGGCAGCTCCTCGGGTGGCGTCGGCGTTGCGGTCGGTCGCGTCGCGACGGCCGGGCCGGTGGCGACGACCGGCGCACGCTTGCTCAGTGGCGCGGCGTCGGGCTCGGGGCCCATCAGATCGTCGAGCCCGTCGACCAGCGGCGCCGAGGAGTCAAAGTCGCCGAGCTCGTCGTCGAGCAGCGAGCGCGCGCCGTCCTGGCCGGAGTTCGCCCCCTTGCCGCTGTCTTCATCGATCGAGCGGAAGTTGGCCAGCTCCTCGGCCATCAGCTGCTCGATCAGGTTCATGCTGCGGTCGCCGGCCGCGGCCTTCTCCTGCGCCTCCTTGGCCTGCCTGAACTCGCGCAGATCCTTGAGCAGGTTGCTGAGATCGCGAGCGGAGACTTTGAGTCGACGCGAGAACAAGAACGCGAGCAGGTCGTCGGCGAACTCGCTGGCGGTGCGGTAGCGCTGGTCGAGGTCGCGGGCCAGCGACTTGCGGATGATGTTCTCGAGCTCCTCCGGGACCTCGGGATTTTGGGCGCGGATGCTGGGCACCTGCGCGCCGCGGACCATCTCGACGGTCTGATAGTCGGTCTCGCCGAGGAACAGCCGACGCATGGTCAGCATCTCGTAGGCGAGGATGCCGACCGCGAAGATGTCGGTGCGGCCGTCGACCGGCTGCCCGTGCGCGGCCTCGGGCGACAGGTAGCTGAACTTGCCCTTGACCACGCCCGCGTCGGTCGACTCGAGCTGCGTGGTCGCCTTGGCCAGACCGAAGTCGGTCAGCTTGACCTCGCCGTTCCACGAGATCAGCAGGTTGGGCGGCGAGATGTCGCGGTGGACCACGTGCAGCGCATCGCCGGTCTCGGGCTCGACCAGCTGATGCGCATACTCGAGGCCCTTGAGCGTCTCATTGAGGATCCAGATCACCAGCGGCAGCGGGATTCGCTGGCCACGCTCCTGCAGGAACTCGAGCAGCTGCTTGAGCGTGGTGCCCTCCACGTACTCCATCACGATGAAGTACGTCTCGTCGGACTTACCGAGGTCGAAGACGGTGACGACGTTGGCGTGGTTGAAGTGCAGGCTCAGCCGCGCTTCGTCCAAGAACATCCGGACGAAGCGCTCGTCCTTCAGCAGCCCCGGCAAGATGCGCTTGATCGCAACCTTCTTCTTGAAGCCCGCGACCGAGACGGACTGGGCGACCCAGACCTCGGCCATGCCGCCGGCTGCGAGCCTGTACAGTGGTTTGTAGTTCTGCGCCATGACGGGCGTGCGGCCGAAGTGTACCGAATTATCGGGCCGCCCGCGGCCGCTTTGATGCGTCGCTCGCTAGCGGAGCTATTCGCCGGGGCTGGCCGGTCCGTTCGGCGGATCGTAGCGGTTGAGGACCAGCCGAAGCACGCCGAGCCACATGTCGGTCTCGATCGCGAGGAGCAGCCGGCGCTCGTCTCGAGTCATGTACGCGCGAAACGTGAACTTGCGCTTGTCCTCGCGTACGACCCCGTAGTGATCGACCCGCGAGAGCGTGCCCTCGAGCAGGACCACGTCGTCGGGCTTCACGCCGAGACCCTGCGCCACGCTCGGCATCGGGTCGAGCTTGGCGCGGCCGCGGCCGATGACCTCGACCTTGAGCAGCACCTTGCCGTCGATCACGTGGGCCGTCGCCACGTCGCCGTCGCCGAGATCGAGCGAGCGAACCCAGGCCATCGCCGACAGCGGATCGAAGGTGTCGCGCGGCACCTGCTGGGTCATCTTCGTGGTCTTCTCGTCCTTGGCGTCGACGATGCGGATGTATCCGCGACCCTCGAAGTCGGTCTCGGTCACGCGGCGCTTGTACTTGCCCGAGGTGCCGAGCCCGGCGCGCTCGAGGATGTTGACGCTCTGCATCACCGCGCCGGTGCCGGCGTCGACCCACGTGATCATCTTGTCCTCCATCGAGGACAGCAGCGAGACCACGCCGGACGTGACCGCACGGCCCTCGAGCCGGACCTTGCCGCTGCCCTGCGGCGCCTCGCCGCGCGGATCGGGCTGGTACTCGACGACGCCAGCCTCGGCCAGACCCGCAGGGTTGCCGGCGAAGAACACGTCGAACACGAAGCGCTCACCGACACGCAGCGCGTGGGCGTACGAAGGTGGGACCGGGGCCGCCGGCATGCGCCGTCGACGATCGTTGAACTCGGGCTCGTCGAGCGCAGCCGACCAACCGATCACCGGCTCGCGGCTGGGCTTGGGCGTGGCCTGAACCGTGGGGCTCGACATCTTCGGCACCCGACTCGCGTCGCCGCTGGTCGTGCGACGGCGCGGGCGCTCGTCGTCGTCGCGGTTGCGCTGCTCGGCGTGCTCGCGGGCCTCTTCGCGGCTCTGCGCAGCGATCTCGATCTGATCGCGCTTGCCCGGCGCTGCCGAGGCGGTCGAGCCGAGCAGCAGCAGCACGCCGCACCCGGCGAAGAAGAGTCGGCGGATCTTGCTCGCGGACCTGGTCGTCAGCGCCATGTCCCGCAATGTTAGAATGCCGGACCGCTCGGCGCACAGCCGCGCGTGGGAAGCTGTGACACGGCTCGTCATCACGCAAGGAGACCCTGCCGGCATCGGGCCGGAGCTGCTGTTGCGCATCGCCGCCGACGGGCTGTTGCGCGAGTCAGACATCGTGGTCGCGGATCGGGGCCGCGTGCGCGAGCTGACCGCGGCCCTCGCGGCCCCGTGGGCACGGCTCGGGCTCGAGCGCATCGAGCCGCTGCTCGACGAGCACGAAGGTCCGCTCGGCCAGTTCGCGGCGCTGGAGCGCGGCGTCGATCTGATCCTCGCCGAGCCCGATCACTCGCGACGGCCAGCCTTGGTCACCGCGCCGATCGACAAGGCCGTGGCCAGCCGCGAGGGCCTGCGCCACCCCGGCCACACCGAGTACCTGGCCGAGCGCGCGGGCGTGGACGAGTTCGCGATGCTGATGGCCGGACCCACGATCCGGGTCGTGCTCGCCACCATCCACGTGCCGCTGCGCGAGGTCCCCCAGCGACTCGACAGCGCCGCGATCGTCCGCGCGGGATCGCTGCTCGCTCGCGCGTTGACGCAGGACTTCGGCATCGCGGCCCCGCGCGTGGGCGTGCTCGGGCTCAACCCGCACGCGGGCGAGGGTGGGCTGCTCGGCGACGAGGAGCAGCGAGTGATCGCGCCTGCGATCGCGAGCCTGCGCAGCTGGGCGCGCGCGCAAGACCTCGCGGCCGAGTTTCGCGGTCCGCTGCCGGCCGACACCGCGTTTCATCATCATCGCGTCGGCGAGCTCGACGGGCTGGTCGCGATGTATCACGACCAGGGCCTCGGCCCCTTCAAGCTCGCGCACTTCTACGACGGCGTGAACGTGACGCTCGGGCTGCCCTTCGTCCGGACCTCGCCCGATCACGGCACCGCCAAGGACATCGCCGGTCGTGGGATCGCCGATCCGGCCAGCCTGATCGCCGCCATCACGCTCGCGCGCGCGATGGCGGCCCGGCGCGGGCACGCAGCAGGGGCGGCCGGTGGGTAGCATTCGCATTCGCGGGGCCCGGACCCACAACCTCCGCAACATCGATCTCGACCTGCCCCGCGACGCGTTGATCGTGATCACCGGGCCGTCGGGCTCGGGCAAGAGCAGCCTCGCGTTCGACACCATCTTCGCCGAGGGCCAGCGCCGCTACGTCGAGAGCCTCAGCGCCAGCGCCCGGCAATTCCTCGCCCAGCTGCCCAAGCCCGACGCCGATCTGATCGAGGGCCTGAGCCCCACGATCGCGCTCTCGCAGGAGAACCGGGCCCGCAACCCTCGCTCGACTGTCGGCACCACCACCGAGGTCTACGACTACCTGCGGCTGTTGTTCGCCCGCATCGGCGAGGTCTACAGCTGGCGCAGCGGCGCGCCGATGCGTCGGCACTCGGTCGAGGAGATGGTTGACGCGGTCGAGGCTCTGCCGGAGCGCAGCAAGTTCTCGGTCATCGCTCCGGTGGTCCGTGCGGCGCCTGGCGATCATCGCGAGCTGCTCGAGGATCTGCGCCGGCAAGGGTTCGTGCGCGTGGCCATCGACGATCAGCTGCGCGACCTCGACGAGGACATCGCGCTCGATCCTGCGGTCCGCCACACCATCGAGGTCTACGTCGATCGCCTGGTGCTCAAGCCGGGCGTGCGCTCGCGGCTGGCTCAGTCGATCGAGCTGGCGCTACGCACCGCCGACGGCCGCGTCACGATCCTACCGGTAGAGGGCGAGCCGCTCGAGTTTTCCGAGCGCTACACCGACTTCGAGTCCGGGCTCAGCTACCCCGAGGTCACGCCGAGCTTGTTCTCCTTCAACAGCCCCGAGGGCGCGTGCCCGACCTGCGGCGGGCTCGGGCACCGACGCGTGTTCGATCCGCGTCGGCTGGTCCCCGATCCGAGCAAGAGCATCAAGGAGGGGGCGATCGCGGGCATCGGTCGCACGGGGTGGGATCGCCTGCTGGCGGCCGTCGCCGCGCACTGCGAGATCGATCTCTACGCGCCGTGGGACGAGCTCGACGAGCTCGATCGCCTGACGATCCTGCACGGCAGCGGCGACCAGCTGATCCCACCGCTCGAAGAGGGCGAGCCCACACCCAAGCCCAAGGCCAAGAAGAAGAAGGGCACCGAGCCGATCGGGCAGCCGTTCCCGGGCGTGATCCCGCTGCTCGAGCAGCGCCTGCTCGAGGCCGAGACCCGAGCCGACGCCGACCCCGAGCACGGCACGCTCGCGGAGCTCGAGCCGCTGTTGTCGGAGGTCCGCTGCTCGAGCTGCGAGGGCCAGCGCCTGCGCATCGAGGCGCGCCACGTGAAGATCGCCGGCCACAACATCCACGAGCTCGCCAGCATGCCGGTCGCGCAGCTGCACGCGTTTCTGGCCGGGCTCTCGCGCAGCTCGCTGGACGTCGAGCGTGGTGAGATCGCCGAGGCGATCCTCGGCCAGGCGCTCGCGCGGCTCGCTGCGATGATCGAGCTCGGGCTCGCGTACCTCGACTGCGATCGCCCGACCATGAGCCTGTCTGGCGGCGAGGCGCAGCGCATCCGCCTGGCCACGCAGATCGGCTCGGCGCTGGTCGGGGTCACCTATGTGCTCGACGAGCCCAGCATCGGCCTGCACCAACGCGACAACGCCCGCTTGATCGCGATGCTCGAGCGCCTGCGCGACCTCGGCAACACGGTGATCGTGGTCGAGCATGACGCCGACACGATCCGCGCGGCCGATCACGTCGTCGACATGGGCCCCGGCGCGGGCACGCTCGGCGGCGAGGTCGTGTTCGCCGGTCCGGTCGCGCAGCTGCTCGAAGACCGTGCCTCGCGAACGGCGGCCTACCTGAGCGGCCGCGCCCGGATCGAGCGACCAACTCGCCGTCGCAAGCCCGAGCACTCGAAGGACGGCTGGATCGAGATCAAGGGCGCCCGCGGTCACAACCTGAAGAACGTCGACGTCCGCATCCCGCTCGGCCACATGACCTGCGTGACCGGGGTCAGCGGCTCGGGCAAGTCGAGCCTGATCGTCGACACGCTGCTGCCCGAGGCAGCGCGCCGACTCAACCGCGCGAGCGGCTGGGGTCTCGAGCACGACGCAATACTCAATCTCGATCGCTGCGATCGTGTCGTCGCCGTCGATCAGTCGCCGATCGGCCGCTCGCCGCGTAGCAACCCGGCCACCTACACGGGCGTGTTCACCGAGCTGCGCAACCTCTACGCGCAGACCAACGAGGCCCGGGTGCGCGGCTTCGGGCCCGCACGCTTCTCGTTCAATGTGAAGGGTGGCCGCTGCGAGCACTGCCACGGCGAGGGCCTGCGCCGGATCGAGATGCACTTCCTACCCGACGTGTGGGTGACGTGCCGCGTGTGCCAGGGCCAGCGCTACGATCGCGAGACGTTGGCGATCACCTTCCGCGGCAAGAACATCGCCCAGGCGCTCGAGCTCTCGGTCAGCGACGCGGTGGAGTTCTTCTTCAACCACCCGAGCCTGCGCGCCAAGCTCGAGGTCCTGCGCGACGTCGGCCTCGGCTACATCACGCTCGGGCAGTCGGCGACCACGTTGTCGGGCGGCGAAGCGCAGCGGATCAAGCTCGCCCGCGAGCTCGCCCGTCGACGCGGCGGCAACGGCCTCTACATCCTCGACGAGCCCACCACCGGCCTGCACTTCGACGACGTCCGCCAGCTGCTCGAGGTGCTCGAGCGCGTCGTCGACGAAGGCAACACCGTGGTCGTGATCGAGCACGATCTCGAGGTCATCAAGTGCGCCGACTGGGTGATCGACGTCGGCCCCGAGGGTGGGGCGGAGGGCGGGCGGATCGTCGCTGCCGGTCCACCGGAGCTGATCGCTCGCACGCCCGAGAGCATCACCGGCCGCTGGCTCGCTCGGGTATTGTGAGCGAGTGGCCGTCGGCGCAGGCCGGTCGTTCATGAGGTCACCGTCATACCGCACCCATGGTTCGAGGTCTGGCTGATTCACCCCTCGCCGGAGGCGTGCGCCGCGTTCGAGCGACGCTTCGCCGGGCTCCCGAGCGTCCGCGTGCTCGCGCAGCGCTACGGGCGATCGCGAGCGACCCTACCTGTGTCACGCACCGACGATGCGCATGCCGGGGCCGATCGCGAACACCAGCAACGTCTACGCGGCGACCTTCGCCGCGCTCACGGACGCACCGCTACAACGTCGAGCATGACGGGGAGCTGCGGACGCTGGTGTTTCCGGCCGCTGGTGTTTCCGGCCATGGGCACGGGCTTTGGGCAGCTGGAATTCGATGAAGGGGCCCGCCAGATGGCGGTGGCCTACGCCCACTACTTGCGTCCGCCGGCCACCCGACGTGGGACGGGCTGATCGCCCGCGAGCGCCGTCGAGCCGTGAACCACTGAGGTCAATCGCCCGGAATCTCGAAGATGTCCTCGTAGATCGAGTCGACCTCGAGCTGGAAGCGCCCGGCCAGCGTCAGTCGCCCACCCGCCTCGACGACTTCGTAGTGCCACCGCTCGCCCTCACGCCGAAAGATCTCGATGCGGGGCGAAGTCTGCGACACCAACACGTACTCGCGCAGTGACTGGATTCGCTGATACGCGGCCCACTTGTCGCCGCGATCGTAGGCCTCGGTGCTGCGCGACAACACCTCGATGATCACGCACGGGTTCAGGAGCACGTCATTGGTGCCCTCCACGAGCTCGTGAGCTCCGCAGACCAACGTGACGTCGGGATACACGTAGTGCACGCCCGGCGACACGACGACGCGCCGATCGGAGCTGTGCACCTGACAGCCGCTACCACGAACGACGACTCCCAAATCTCGCGTCACTGATGCTGCCAGCGCGCTGTGTCGCAGGCTGCCGCCCGCCATTGCGAACACCTCGCCGCGGAAGAACTCATGGCGATCGAGCTGCTCGCGTTCCCACGCGAGGTACTCGCTCGCGCTCATCTTGGCGGACGGCATTCCCGGCATGACGCGAGCCTAGCAAACCAAGTGTGGGCGCGTCGCTCGCCCACAACGTACGGCGGACGAGGCTAAGTCGAAGCCTTGAGCCCCTCGAGATCGAGCAGGATCACCGTGCGCCCATTCATGTTGAGCAGCCGCTTCTTCTTGAACTGCGCCAGCGTCAACGAGATGGTCTCGCGCGTCGAGCCGATCAAGTTCGCCATCTCCTGATGGGTGATCTTCAGCCCGATCTGCAGCCCGTCCTCGGTCTCCTGTCCGTACTCTTCGCCGAGCTCGAGCAGCAGCGCGGCGAGCTTGGCTTGCACGTCCTTGAAGACCAAGTGCTCGAGCTTGGTCTCGAGCTGTTTGCGACGGCGGCCCATCTCGGCCATGAACGCGAAGCAGAGCTTGGCATCGGAGAGCAGCAGGTCGCGGAACACCTCGACCGGCAGCTCGGTGATGATCGCGTTCTTCATCGCCTCGGCCATCTCTTCGCGCGGTGATCCATCCACCACGGCGAGCTCGCCAAACACCTGTCCGGCGCCGCGATACGCCAGCGTGAGCTCCTTGCCGTCGCGCGTGACCTTGCTGGTCTTCACGCGACCGCCGTTGATGAAGTAGACCTGATCGCCCGGATCACCGGGCAGATAGATCACCTGGCGTCGCGGTATCTCGCGCAGCTCGACCTGCGTGATGAGCTCCTGCAGCTTCGCAGGTGCGACCGCCCCCAACAGCGGGATTTTGCGCAGGTGCCACAGGATCCGTTTGTCATCTTGGTTTCGGTCTGGGCCCTTCTTGCGGACGGTCATGGCGAGTGACGGTACCGGAGATTACGAAACGCAACAAGAATGTTAGCTTCATGACGGACTAGGGCCGCGAAAGACAGGCGAATTGTCGAGAACGAGGCGCTGGAGGGCACTAAGGCGCGGCAGACGGCTGGGGCACGTCGCTTGCAGCGCCTTGGTTGGACCGCGCCGCAGGGCCTGCGAGGATCATCGCTGGCCGTCGAGGAAATCGTAATGGTTCCAAAGAATTACAATTCCGAAGGGAACTCGCGCGATATCCGCGAGGCTGATTGGCCAGCGGAACAAATTTCACAGCCCGCAACAAGTTTCATAGCGCGATCTCCCCGGGTGCAGTCGGCCGCGAGCGAGCGCGGATTCACGCTGACCGAGCTGATGATCGTGGTCTCGGTCATCGCGGTGGTGGCCGTGATCGCGTTCATCGGTCTGCGCAACAACCAGTATGAAGGCGCCTATCTGCGCTTCACCGATGATCTCGTCGGTACCATGATCCAAGCCCGCAATCGGGCGATCGATGATCAAACCCTGGTGCGAGTCGAGGTCTCGGTCGATCGCGTCGAGGTGTTCTGGATCGATCCCGAGGACCCGCCGCCCGATCCGACCATCGCCGGATCGGGCGTGCTGCTGTGGGGCAACTATCGCGATCGAGTCGACGGCGGTCTGATCGCGGCCGAGGCCTGCATCACCGGGATGGAGCCCGGCATCAAGCCGCCGAGCGAGACCAACACCGCCCAGATGCCGACCGACTGCGGCACCGATCTGCCCAAGAGCATCATCTTCCAGCCCGACGGCAGCTTCGCGCTCGAGGACGAGCCGCAGCCCGACGCCGGCATGACGCTGGTCATCAGGGACGCCAGCTCGACGCAGATCTACTACTCGATCATCGAGATGTTCCCCGGCGGCTTGATTCGCAAGTTCGACGAGATTCCCGAGACCTGAGCCAGGTTTGATCATGCACGTGGGACACATCGCAAACCGTCGCGCGAGCCAAGCTGGCTTCACCATGGCCGAGGTCATGGTCGCGCTGATCGTCTTCATCGTCGCGGTCGTCGGGCTCGTGGCCATGGAGAGCCGCGGCATCGAAGCTCAGCGTGGGTCGATGGAGACCCGCGAGGGCGAGCGGCTCGCACAAGAGGTGATGGCCGAGCTGATGGGCACCAGCTTCGACGAGCTGATCGAGTTCGACTTCGCCGGCGGATCCAACCCGACCTTGCCGTACGACGACGTCGAGCTCGAGACCTGGCAGCTGCGCGACTACGGCGACGTGCCCAACGAGACCGGCGAGCGGGCGCCGGGCACTCGCGCCGACTTCTTCTGGGTCGGTCGTCGGGTCGATCGCTGGCCGACCAACGGCGTGTCGATCCCCGACGCCGTACAGCTCGAGGTCACGGTCTTGTGGATCGACTACACCAACCCCGCATTTCCTCCACCCGCCGATCTGAAGGTCAGCGACTTGATCCCCGGCAACCTCGACCCCGCCGATCCCGACTATCTGCCTTACGTCCGCGGCGTGCAGCTGCGCACCGTTCGAGTCAACGACGCACGCAACCCCGTCGGAGGTGTTCCATGACCTCGAGGCATCTCCGCCAAGCTGGCTTCACGCTGATCGAGCTGATGGTCGCGATCCTGGTCTCGGGCATCGTGATGATGGGCGTGTTCGCGTTTGCGACCATCCAAAAGGACACCGCCAATCTCCAGCAGCGTCAGGTGCTCCTGCAGCAGGCGCTCGAGGGCTCGATGCACTCGATCGGCACCGACCTGCGCATGGCTGGGCTCGGGTTCGGGCGCACCTGCAGCGAGATTCGGATCTGGTCGGAGTCGGAGGGCAAGCTCATCAACCCCGGGGCCATGACCGTCGACGATCTCTCGAACGTCTACCTCGACCAGATCACGAACGAGCCCTACTGGGTGCTGCGCGACGGCGTGCAGGCGCACTGGCGCAGCGGGCCGGACGTCGGCGCCAACAACATGCCGGGTCTGGCCGGCACCTCGGCCTCGCCGAGCAGCGCCGCCGACAGCTTCGATGTGTTCCGCGGCGAGCTCAACATGGTGCCGGGCTCGGGCGTGTTCGAGGTTCAGAGCATGCCGCCGAGCAGCAGCAGCAACGCGGTGATCGAATTCGAGAGCAGCAACCTGCTCGACAACGGTAACAACCTGCAGCTCAAGTCGGTCCGGCAGATGTTCGCGCCCGGCTCGTTCGTGTTGGTCGTGCCGATCACCGCGACGCTCTCGTACGTGACCGAGGATCAGTCGCAGTGCGCGTTGGTGCAGGTGACCGACGAGGTCGAGGCCGGCGGCGGCTCGACCGGCTGGCGCCTGCCGATCGGCAACAACTCGCAGTTCAACGCCAACCTGGCCCAGCTGCTCAACGCCGACGGGGGCGCCACGCTCACGCCCAACGACTCGACGCTCGGAGCGGTGACCGACAAGAACGGCGTGCGCTTCGGAGCCGACTGGGATCCCGAGACCACGCCGCGCTTCGAGCTGATCCCGCTCGGGCGCGCGCGCTGGTCTCGTTACGAGATCGACTACACGGTGCCGGAGCGGCCGATGCTGGTCCGCGCCGACATCATCGGCTGGCGCGAGGGCGATCCGGTCGCCAATACCACCGACAATTATCCCGGCTGCACCGGCGGCGTGTGTCGGATGCCGACGCTGTACTTGCCGACCAATCAGATCCAGCCGCCGCGCGTGGCGATCGGTCCGATGATCGAGGACATGCAGGTCGCGGTCGGCTGCGACGGCTGGGCGCCCGACAGCCAGCCAGTGCTCGACAACCTCGTGCC
>DATLLB010000944.1:0-8290 GCA_035538075.1 Enhygromyxa sp. | reverse complement strand
ACTGCCTTTTGTTGTTTCTCGACGGCGTCGATGAAGTACACGAAGTCGAACTGCGCACCCTGGCTGCCGCGCTCGGCCACGTATTGGCGGGCGAGGTCGTTGGCCGGCAGGGTCGGGCGTCCGGCCAGCTCGACGAGCTCGAGGTCGAGCCCGTCCTTGCCGCTGGCTGGACGATAGGCCCGCCAGATCAGCTCGGTGCAGACCAGCGCGTGATCGGTGGCGAAGTCGAAGTCGAAGTCGTAGGGGCGATCCAGATAGTTGAAGGCCTCGACGATCGCCTGGGCCTTGGCTTTCTTGGACAGTCGCGGGCGCAGGGCGACCAGATAATCGCCGGCGGCGTGATCGATCGTGCTGAATGTGACGCCCTCGCTGATCGCCTCGATCACGCGGTAGGGCTGGCCCTCGTCGTCGAATTGGTAGCGGAGCCAGCGGGCCGGCCAGCGCCGCTCGAGGTAGGTCGGCAGGTCGATGTCCTCGCCGCTGTGCTCGCGCACCCACGCGCGGACCTCGGGATCGTCGAAGTACGCGGCGAATTGTTGCGGATCACCGATGTAGAGGATCGCGTGCGGCCAAAAGCCCGGCAGGCCGACGTTGCTCACGTACCAGTTCTTGCGGGCCAAGAGCACGTCACCGGGCTCGACGACCTCGAGCAGGCCGGCCTGCAGCTCTTCGCCGATCAGGTACCAGTTGACCCGCCGCACCCGCGTGTCGCCCATCCACTCGGCCACGCCTTTTTGTGCGGGGTACCAGACCCGCCGCACGCCGCGTTGCAGCTTCTTGGCGTCGCTGCTGACCGACTCGGCGCCGGTGTCGAGCACGCCGAATCCATCGATCACGGCGAGGTGGCGCTCGACTCGCTCCCACAGCCAGTCGCAGCCGATCGCGCGAGCCTCGGCCGGGCCGTTCATGGCCTGCTCGAGCCAGCGCAGGTATTGCTTGCCAGCCACCACGCGGGCGCTGTCGCGGGTGCCCTGCAGCTGCTCGCGAAAGCTCGACAACGAGTTGGCCGCGAGGTCGCGGTCGGGGTGCGGGGCGTCGAGAAATTTCTTCACGTTGCGGTTCTCGTCGAACAACGTGATCACGCGGGTGGCCTTCTCGTAGAGCGCGAGCTCGGCGGCGAAGGTCAGCAGGAAGCTACGCAGGTGGCGGCTGCGCTGCGCTCGCGAGGGATCGAAGCGATACCAGTCCTCGTAGAAGATGCGGATCTGATCGAGCGCGAACGAGTACGCGTAGATGGCCTCCCACGAGTCGAGCAGCAGGCGCTCCTCGTCGGCGCCGAGCATGTGGTCGGGCTCGAACAGCTCGGGGCGGGCCTCGAGCAGGGTCAGGTAGTGCTCGATGCCACCGTCGTACTCACGGTAGTTGCGGGCGTCGAGCACGAAGGTCTCGTCGAAGTCCTCGGCGCTGAGCGAGGTCAGCGGGCTCGGCTGCTCGACCCAATACAGGATCAGCCGACCGAAGCCGGCCGCGATCGCAAAGCCAGCGGCGAACAGCACTCGGCGACGGACGGCGCGACCTTCGGACGTGTGCTTGAAGGCTCGACCTGCGAGCGCGCGACCGCCCGCGATCCCGAGCAGACAGAGGGCGCCGACCACCAGCAGCAGCGCGAGCATGGTCGGCAACCACGGCGTGCCGCGGTCGGCCAGGTAGAAACCGATCGCAGCGCCGATGCAGCCGGGGAAGCCCCAGGCGCCGAGCCGGTGCAAAATCTTCCCAAGCTGTTTGTGACGGGGATCGACGAGGTGATCGGCAGACAACGGCGATGATCGCCGAGCGGGTGGGCGAGGACAAGCGTGCCGTTGCGAGCGAGAAGCCGTCGGTGGTACGATTTCGGCGGGTGCTCGAGCGCTGGCGCATCACGAGTCTGCTGATCGCGTGGATCAGCTGGTTCATGGTGCTCGTGATGCTGTCGGCCGTGGGTGCTTCTCCCAAGCTCCCCGCCGGGCTGGCGGACGATCACATCAGTCAGTCGGGCGAGGTCGCGACATTGCCGGTCCGGCGCTGCGAGGGTCCAACCTTCGACGAGGGGCCGGACGACGACAGCTCCGCCAAAGTGTCCCACGGCGATCCGTCATGGGGCGTTCTTGTGGGCGGGCGCGAGCCTTCGGCCGCGCCGCTCGTGGCCGAGCGTCACAGCGTCGCGCGCCTCGGACCCAGCAGTCCACGCGGCCCTCCGCTCCACGTCTAACCCCAATCGCCGACTTCACGCCGCGAGGTGGTGAGGTCATTCGTGGGATTTTGACGAGGAGTGTTTTGTGCAGAAGTTAGACCGTTCCGACCCCTCCAAGGCGATCGGCGAAGTCATCGTCGGTGTGGCGGCCGGGTTGAGCTCCGGACCTGCGCGGCAGATCAGCGGGCAGGCCCGACGATTTCAGTGCACGGCGTCGCTGACCAACGACAGCGGCGAGGTCGCCGACGCCCGCAGCCTGTTCGAGCTGCTGAGTCTCGGTGCCGGGGCCGGCGAGCGAGTGACGATCCGCTGCGTCGGCTCCGACGCGCACGCGGCGTACGAGGCGATCGCGGAGATACTCGCGGGGAGCACCGCAAGGTGATGGAGATCGCCGGCCCGGCTTGGTACATCGACCGACACCCCATGGAGGCGCTCGAGTTGCTCCCTTTGCTGGCCGCGGGCGGCGGAGTTCCGCCGATCGTCACGAGCATCGCGTTCGCGTTCATCGCGGCCGCGGTGCTGGCGATCCTGTGTGAGCGCGTTCGCCTGCCGAGCATCGCCGCGTTCATCTGCGCGGGCTTGTTGATCGGTCCGGTCGGGCTCGAGCTGATCCACGACCCCGAGCAGATCGAGACCATCGCCGGGCTCGGCTTGGTGCTGCTGCTGTTTCTGATCGGCCTCGAGCTCGATCTACGGGCGCTGCTCGCCAGCGGCCGCACGCTGATCGTCAGCGGACTGCTGCAGGTGCCGCTCACGGTCGGGATCGCGTTCGGGGTGTTCATGATCACGGGCGCGTTTGGGCTCGGCACCGGGCTCTATCCGCCGCTCTACCTGGCGCTCGCGTGCGGGTTCTCGTCGACCTTGTTGGTGGTCAAGGTGCTGCACGATCGCCTGCAGATCGACACGGTCGACGGGCGCCTGTGCATCGGCCTGCTGATCTTCCAGGACATCTGGGCGATCGTGGTGCTGGCGCTGCAGCCCAACCTCGAGTCGTTCGACGTCGCGCCGCTGGTCGGCACCTTCCTCGGCGTCGGCCTGGTGATCGGTCTGGCCTGGGCGGTCACGCGCTTCGTCTTGCCTGCGGCGTTTCGCGTGGTCGCGAAGTCGCCGGAGCTGGTGGTCACGCTGGCGCTGGGCTGGTGCTTCGGGCTCGGCATGTTCGGCAACCAGCTGGGCCCGTGGGCGCACGCGCTGCACCTGCCGCTCGAGCCCTCGGTGTCGATGGAGCTCGGGGCGTTGGTGGCCGGGACCTCGATCGCTACCTTCCCGTATGCGCACGAGGTGGTGGCCAAGGTCGGCAATCTGCGCGACTTCTTCATCACGCTGTTCTTCGTCGCGCTCGGCATGAGCATCCCGGTGCCCGACGGGCCGGCGGTGCTGCTGGCCGCGCTGGCGCTCGCGGTGGTGATGTTCCTGCTGCGCTACCTGGTGTTCATGCCGCTGCTCTATCTCAACGGGCTCGACCGTCGGCATGCGCTCACGACCTCGACCAAGCTCGCGCAGGTGTCCGAGTTCGCGCTGGTGATCGCGTACCTCGGGCTCTCGCTCGGGCACATCGACGGGCAGTTCGTCAGCGTGGTGATCTTCGCGTTCGTGCTGACGGCGATCCTGACCCCGCTGCTGTTTCGGCTGGCCGATCCGCTGTTCGCGAGGCTGGCCACGCCGCTCAACTGGATTGGCATCCGCGACGACCGGCAGATCGAGGAGGCCAAGCACGAGCAGCCGCCGCGGTTGGTGTTCCTCGGCTTTCACCGGCTGGCCTCGTCGCTGCTGCAGGATCTCCAGACCACGCACCCGGACATCATCCCCGACACGCTGGTGATCGACTTCAACGTCGCCATTCACCCGCGCATCCGCGATCGTGGCGCGCAGGTCATCTATGGCGACATCTCCAACCCGTCGACCTTGCAGCACTCGGGCATCCACGACGCGGACGTGATCGTCTGCACGATCTCGGACGACATCCTCAAGGGCATCACCAACCTCGAGCTCACCCGGCAGCTGCGAAAGATCGCGCCCAAGGCGGTCCTGCTGGTCAACGCGGTGCGCTTGCGCGACATCCCGCTGATCGAGGCCGCGGGCGCGGACTATGTGTTCTCGTGGCGGACCGAGGCCTCGATCGGCGTGGTGCCGGCGATCTGTGCGGCCCTCAACGGCAGCATCGACGGCTTCAAGGACTCACGCCAGCGCGAGTATGGCGACGCCTCGGAGCGCAACGAAGTGCTTGATTAGCCCCCGCGGCCGCAATCGTTTGCGCCGCTCGCTTCGCTCGCTCGGGGGCACGTGGGTTGCGGTCGCGGGTAGTGACCCCCGGCGGGGGTCTTCGTTGCGGCTTCGATGTGGGGGTCACTTGACGCGCGGGAGCAGGGCGATCTCGATGCGGCGATTCTTCGCGCGGGTCTTCTCCTTCTTGTTGCTGGCGATCGGCCGAAACTCGGAGAACCCGGCGGCGATCAGGCGCTTGCCCGGGATCCCGCAGGTCTCCTCCAAGTAGCGCACGACGTTGGTCGCACGCGCGGCCGAGAGCTCCCAGTTGGTCGGGAATTTCGCCTTGACCTCCTCGGACTTGATCGGCTGATTGTCGGTGTGGCCGCCGACTTGAAACACGGCCTGATCGGGCAGCGCCTGCAGGCTCTCGGCCAGGCGCGTGAGCACCTTCTGGCCGCGCTCGCTCAGCTCGGCCTCGCCGACCGCGAACAGCACCTTGTCGGAGACGTCGACGACCAGCAGGCCGTTGCGCTGCGAGACCGACACTTCGCCGGTCTCGATCTCCTCGACCAGCGACTTGGAGAGCGCGTCCTGTAGGGTCTTCACGGCGTCGAGGGCGGCCTTCTTGTTCTCGAGCTCGCCCTCCACCTTGCCCTTGGCGGCCTCGAGCTCGGTGAGCTGCTGCTGCTGGGTCTCGAGCTGGGCCTCGAGCTCCTCGACGGTGGCGTTGGCCTCGGTCAGCTCGGCGGTCTGCTTGGCGATCGTGGCGGCGTCGGCCTCGCGATCGCCGGCGGCTTGCTTGGCCTGGGCGAGCTCGGCCTCGAGCTCGGCGATTCGGGCTTCGTGTTCTTCGCTGTCGCACGCGAGGCTGCCGGTCAGCGCGAAGCTCGCGACGAGGAGAGTACGGAATGCTCGCATGTCTCTACTCTATCGAAGTTTGCGAGCGGTGCCGCAGCGCGTCGGGGCGCTGTAATGCTGGTAATTGCGGCAGCGCGTTTGTTGGTTGAATTCCACGCGAGCTGGAATCTGCACAGTCATCGAGGCTCGATCGCGCGGCGTGGATCTGCGCCGCGGCGTGCACTACCCTGCGTCGGTGCTCCGCCTCTGCACGATCCTGCTCGCGACGCTCACGCTGATCGGCGCGTGCAAGAACGACGAGGATCCGCCAGCGCCGAGGCGCAACTCGACGCCGCTCGACTACACCGAGGTGACACCCGGAAGCGAGCGAGACATCCGCCCGGTCGAGGCCGCCAGCTACGCGCGCACGCTCGAGGCTCAGCTCGATCTGGTGCCGCCGGACGCCGACGTGGTGCTGGCAATTCGTGATCTTCGCCCGCTGATCGCCCAGGCGCGCCGCGTCGAGCAGGTGCTGGCCGGGCCGCTGGCGCGGGCGATCCCGGCGTTGGCGAAGATCGGTGGCGGCAGCGGGGACGCTCGGCTCGCCCAGCTCGCGCGCGCTCGCGAGCTGCTCGGGCTGGCGATCGCGGGGCTGGAGGGCTCGGGCATCGTGCTCGAGCAGGGGCTGGTGGTCGTGCAGGGGCAGGGCGATCCGCTGATCATGTTCGCGGCGCCGGATCTGCAGAAGCTCGGCGTGCTCGCGAGCTTGGCGGGCGCGGAGGTGGATCTGGCGAGCAGCTGCGGCGAGCTCGGCGAGCAGCCGGGGTGGTTCGTGTGCAGCCTCGGTCCCGCGTCGACGAGTCGAGATTCGCTGGCGCGCTATCGGCCGGCCAAGCAGGGCGCGGCGCTGGTCGAGCGGCTCGGCGCGCGCCTCGGTGGCGTCGAGCTCGAGCGGGTCAATGTCGCGATCTCGCTGGCCGAGGCCGACGGCTCGCTCGACGCGGTGCTGCGCACCGATCCCGGCTTGTGGGAATTGTCGATGCCGGTGCCGCTGCCGGCCGGGCAGGAGCTGCTCGCGGTCGGTCCGGCGCCGGCGTTGCGGGCGTTGGTGCCGGGCACCTCGTTCACCTGGGCGCGCGTCGATCCGAGCTTGCTCGCCGGCGGCGAGGCGCAGACCGGTCCGCTGAAGCCCGAGCTGCTGACCGGCGAATTCTGGCTTGGCGCGATCGATGACCCCGACGGCGTCGTGGCCCAGGCGGGCATCACCGACGCGAGCGAGCTGGCCAAGAGCATTCAGGCTCTCGCGGCGCTGCTGCCCGGCGAGCCGATCACGACCGAGCAGCTCGAGGGTGTGAGCGTCGAGCTCGACCGCGCCTCGATCGAGCTCGACGGCAAGTTGGTGCCGTCGATCGGCATGACGCTGACCGGGCCGGGCGCGAAGGCGTGGGCCGAGACGCTCGGCGTCGATCCGCGAGCGCGGCTGTGGGCCTACGGCGAGTACTCGAGCCTCGCGGTCGGCGAGGTGCAGGCGATCCCGGCTGCGCTCGGTCGCCTCGAGGGCAGCGGACCTCCGCCCGCAGCCGTGGCTGCACTGCCGCCGACGCTGGCTCGCTCGCTGCTCGCGAGCGAGGTCGGGTTGGTGATGCACGTGGTGCTCGATCACTGGCAGGCGCCGCCGAGCGAGGCCGAGCTGGCGAGCTTGCTGGCAGGCGTGCCGTCCGAGCGACGGCCGGACGCGGCCGGCATCACGGCGTTGTTTCAGGCGCTCGCGCCCTGGTCGAGCTGCGCGCTGTGGCTGCGTCGGCACGAGCAGCAGTGGATCGCCAACGTCTCGCTGGTGCCGTTCGCCGTGGCGACCGGCGATGTCACGCAGGCCGAGGCCGAGGCTGCCGGCGAGGTGCTCGACGTGGTGCTCGCGGGTGGCGATGGTCAGGCGGGCTATCGCCAGCTGCTCGCCGATCATCCGCGCTCGGCCTGGGCCTACGCCTATCGAGCGCGCAGCGGCGACGCGCCCGATCATCACGCGGCGGTCGGCATGATCGAGCTCGGGCTGGTGGTCGCGTTGGTGGTGCCCGCGTTTGGCGAGTACGTCGCCAAGGCCAAGACCAGCGAGGCCGCGCGCGAGACTCAGGCGATGCTGAGCGCGGCGCTGGCCGTGCGCGAGCGGACCGGCAGCTGCGAGTCGTTGCTCGGTGAGGCCGGACCGACTCCGCCGCTCTCGATCTCGTGCCACGCGGGGGACGGCGGGCGTTGTCGCCCGACCGAAGGGCAGTCGGCGAGGCCGGGCGAGTATCCGCGCACGGCCTGGTCCGAAGATCCAATTTGGTCGGCGATCGACTATCGGCCCGATCGCGAAGGCACCGGCAGTCACCGCTATCACTACGCGCTCACGACCGAGCTCGTGCAGGGCCAGTGTCGGGTGCGAGCGCGAGCGCTCGGCGATCTCGACGGCGACGGTGTGTTCTCGACCTACGAGCGCGAGGCCACGATCGGCGCCGATGGGTCGCAGTCAGTGCCAGCGATGCGCGTCGAAAATGGCGAGGAGTGAGGTTTCACCGAGCCGTCCAAGGCGCCGATCCACGCGGCTCTCGATGGCGACAGGCCAGCAGGTAATTCGATGGATTGCTTGCAACGCGCCCTCAGTGCCGTGATTCGAGCGCGAAGTGCCGCGAGAGCCGAGCATGTGAGTCAAGCGAGACTGCTCGGGTTTGCGCTTGACACGGTTGACGGGGGGTGCCAAGAACCCCCACCCGCTAGCCGTTCGCCCGCCAGTCGCGAGCGGTTGCGTCGTGTTCCGTTCCCGACTGGTATCGAGAGAGAATCACAGATGTCGAAGAAGCTTTTTGTGGGCAGCCTCAGCTGGGACACCGATGACCACGGACTCCGAGCTGCATTCGAGCAGTTCGGTCCGGTCGAGGACGCCAAGGTCATCAATGACCGTGATACGGGTCGCAGCCGCGGCTTCGGTTTCGTTACCTTCAGCAGCGAAGCCGACGCTCAGAAGGCGATGCAGGAAATGAACGGTGCGGTGCTCGATGGGCGCACGCTCAACGTGAACGAGGCGCAGGAGCGCAG
>DATLLB010000943.1:0-4983 GCA_035538075.1 Enhygromyxa sp. | reverse complement strand
CTGCACGAGCTATTGCGACGTTGGTCTCGGCGATGGGCAGTGCGATGCGGTGCCTGGAACCGAGTGTGTGGCGTTCTTCGAGGAGGCCCCCGTGGGCCAGGAGAACGTCGGGTATTGTGGATTGCTGTGATGTTCGATGCTCGTTCAACCGTGTTCGTGATTGCCGTGGCCGTGACGATCGCCTGCGGTCCGCCGAAGCTCGGCGGCGGCGAGACCAGCGACGACGGCTCGACCAGCGATGACACCGAGTCGAGCACGAGCGAGAGCGGCGATCCGCCGACGAGCGAGGGCGGCGACTTCCTGCCCGACTACCCAGACATGGGCACGGTCGAGTGCGACCCTTGGGAGCAAGACTGCCCCGAGGGCGAGAAGTGTGTGCCCTACGCCAGCACTGGCGGTCCCTGGGATGCGAACAAGTGCGTGCCGGTGATGGGCAACCAGGCGCCGGGTGAGCCGTGCACATTGGGCGGCATCGTCGAGGCCACCGACGACTGCGACGAGACCGGTGCTTGCTGGGACGTGATGGACGTCGACGGGCAACTGATCGGCATCTGCCACGCGTTCTGCATGGACATCAGCGATCCCAAGTGTTCGCCGGGCAGCGAGTGTCTCTTCAACAACAACATCAACTTCTGCGTCCCGACCTGCGATCCCACGCTTCAAGACTGCGGCGAGGGCCTCGCGTGCTTCTGGGCCAACAACGCCTTCCACTGCATCTTCACTGATCAGAACATCCCCGCGGATGAGCCGTGCGGCTTCGTCAACGACTGCGCGGCCGGGCTCAACTGCCTGATCGCCGAGCTGCTCCCCAACTGCGCCGGCTCGGCGTGCTGCTCGGCGTTCTGCGATCTGAACCGCGGCGACGAGCCGTGCGATGCGATCCCCGGCACCGTCTGCTCGGCCTTCTTCGAAGAAGGCACGGCACCGCTCGGATACGATCACGTCGGCGTGTGCATCCTGCCGCCCTGAGCGCCGCAGCGCCTCCGCGCCGAAAATTTCATCCCGCGGATCCGGCGTGCTACGGCCGATCGCAACCCCATGGCTGCAACCGCGATCATCGAGCTCTCGCGCGTGACCAAGACGTACGGTCGCGCCTCCCGACCGGCCCTCGCCGACGTGAGCCTGCGGATCAACCGGGGCGAGTTTGCGCTGCTGATGGGCCCTTCGGGGGCCGGCAAGAGCAGCCTGCTCAAGCTGATCCTCGCGATGGAGCAGCCCGAGCGCGGCACCATCCGCGTGGCAGGCCGCGACGTTCACCGCCTGACGCGGGGCTCGATCCCCTACCTGCGTCGCAACCTCGGCGCGGTGTTTCAAGACTTCAAGCTGCTGCCCGAAGCCACGCCGCTCGAGAACGTGCGGCTGACCTTGCAGGTGCTCGGGCTGCGGCGCCGTGACGTGGTCTCGCGCGCGCGCGAGGCCTTGCTGCGCGTCGGCATCGATCCCGACGCTCGCAACCCGGTGCGCTGCATGTCTGGCGGCGAGCAGCAGCGCGTCGCGCTGGCGCGCGCGCTGGCTGGGCGCCCGCCGATCCTGTTGGCCGACGAGCCGACCGGCAACCTCGATCCCGCGCTGACCCGCGACATCCTGCGGCAGCTCGAGCTGATCCGCGCGGCCGGGACCACGATCCTGCTCGCGACCCACGATCCGCTGGTCTACCGCCACGCCGCGGCCAGCCGCGTGCTGCACCTCGAGAGCGGCCGCTTGATCGAGGATCGCACGCTCGATCGCGCGCCGAGCTTCGTCGCCGAGCTCGACGAGCACGGTGAGCCTGTCGACGTGCTCGGCGAGATCGACGACGACGAATTTTCAGACGAGCCGCTGGTCCGCCCGACGGATCAGCCCCACGCGCTGCGCCGGCCCGAGTCCGACCTGGCGTTCGCGTTCTAGTTCTCACTTTGGGAGTCGAGCGATGACCACCGCCCTGATCATTTCCGAGCTAGTCCCCATCCACGACGACGCGCTGGTCGCCGACATCGACGCAGCGTTCGTCGAGATCGATCGCGAGGTCGCGCTGGCCCGCGAGCGCGCCGAGCAGAGCGCGATGCTGCTCGACGTCGAGTGGCTGGTCGACGAGCTGCTCGAGACCACCGTCCGAATCCGCCGCGAGGCGCTCGAGATCTCGCTGGTGCTCGAGAATGAGGACGATGAAATCCACCACCGCGACGAGGTCGCCGAGGTCGCGTGATGTCGGCCTATCCGTCTCGCCACGGTGAAGCGCTCGAGATCGCGGTGCTCGACCTGCCGCCGCAGGACGACGAGCCCGAGCGCGAAGGCACCGTCGCGCGGCTGCCCTTCGCGCCCGAGCTGTTGCTGGCGCGCGATGATGAGGACGAGGAGCACGACGCGGACGAAGAGCACGAGCTGCTCGAGGCCGACGAGATCGAGCCCGAGTCCGAGTCGGGCGAGTGGATCGAGGCCGACGACGAGCTGCTCGAGCCCAGCGACACGATCGAGATCGAGGCGGCTCGCTCGGCGGTGCGCGAGCTCGGGACGCTCGAGGAGCACACGGTCGAGGAGCCGACGGTCGACGCCGAGGCGCAGACCGTCGTCGGCTTGCCGATCGACGACTCCGAGTTTGAAGACGCACCGACCGACGCGGACGAGCGTGCGGTCGTCGATCCGATCCGCGTGCCGCTGTGGAGCGGCGTGAACAGCTTCGCCTACGCGCTGAGCCGAGGCTTGCGCGGCATGGGCCAGAGCCCGCTCGTGCAGCTGCTCGCGATCGGCACCATGGCCGTGTGCATGTTGCTGCTCGGCACCGCAACGCTGCTCTTGCAGAACGCCCAGCGGATCGCCAGCGACCTTGGCGTCGACACGCCCGTGACCGTCTACATGCTGCCGGGCACCGATCCCAACGCGGTCGCCGAGCTGCAGGCCAAGGTGGCAGAGCTGCCCGAGGTCGCCGCGGTCGAGCATGTGACCCCCGAGATGGCGCTCGCGCGCTTGCAGGACGGCCTCGGTCGTGACTCGCTCGCATCAGTCGGCGAGAGCGAGCGCGCCGAGCTGCTCGCGGGCATCGATCCCAACACGCTGCCGGACAGCCTCGAGATCGCGCTGGTGCCCGGCGTCGAGCCTGGCTTCGCCGACGCGCTCGCCGGCCGCGTCGCCGCCATGGACGGCGTCGAGGAGGCCTCCGCGCTCGGTCCGTGGGTGCAGCAGGTCGAGCGCATGCTGACCACGCTGCGGTGGTTGGCGTTCGGCATCGCGGCGCTGGTCAGCCTCGCCTGCATGGCGATCGTGTGGAGCACGATCCGCCTCGGCGTGTTCGCGCGTCGCTCGGAGATCGAGATCCTGCGCCTGGTCGGCGGCACCGGTCGATTCGTGCGTGGGCCCTTCGTGGTCGAGGGCGTGCTGCAGGGCGTGCTCGGGACTGCGCTGGCGATCGCATGCCTGTGGCTGGGCTTCGAGCTGATCCGCCCGTTCCTCGAGCGTGGCCTCGCGCTGGTGTTCGCGGCCGGATCGCTGCGCTTCTTCACGGTCGTCGAGATCGGGCTCGCGCTCGGCTTCGGGGCCGTGATCGGTCTGATCGGCTCGCGTGCGGCCGTGGCCAGGCACGCGTGAGTTCGTCATGACGAGCTCACGCTCTGGTTTTGATGGCGGGACCGTAGCCGGTCCCGCCCCCCGCCAAGGCAAAGCCTCGTCGGAGACCCCCCTGCCTGTGATTGTGATGCGCGTCGCAAAGACACTGTTGATCGCAGCGCTGAGCGTCTCGCTCGTCGGCGTCGCCGAGGCTCGCAAGCCGACCGCGGCCGAGCGACGCGCGGCGCTGCGCGACGCGGCCGAGCGCGAGCTCTCGTTGACCGAGACCGCCAACGCGCTCGAGCGTGGCCGCGCCGCGCTGGAGCGCGAACGCGAGAGCCTCGACTGGGCCAGCGATCTGCTCGAGCAGCGCGGGCGCGAGAGCCTGCGCAAGCTCGCGACCTACGGCGAGCACCGAGTCGAGCGCGAAGCTCAGACGACGGTGCGCGCGCGCGAGCTGTACAAGCTGGCCCGCGGCGGTGGCATGCTCGAGGCGATGTTCGAGGACGGCGCAGACGGCCGGCTCACCCCGAACCAGAGGATCGCCCGCGGCCGCACGCTGCGACGCGTGATCGATCGTGATCTCGAGCTGCTGCGCGTGCACGCCGACGCCGAGACCCGCGCGGCCGACGAGCTGCTGACGGCCACCCGCGAGCTCGATGCCTTGATGGTGCTCGACTCCGTCGGCCGCATGCAGGCCGACGCGATCGAGATGACCGGCGCGCAGCTGGACCCCGAGCTCGCGGCCGCCTACGAGCAGCGCCGCAAGCTGCAGAAGCGCGGCCGCAAGGGCCGAGCCGAGCGCCAGCTGTTGCGCACCGTCGAGCGCGAGCGACGAAACCTGCTGCAGCACCGCGGCCTCGATCTGCTCGAAGAGGACGCGCTCGTGCGGCCCGTCGACGGCCGCGTCGTCGGCGGTTTTGGCGAGTATCGCGATCGCGTCCTGAAGGTGCCGATGACCCGCAACGGGGTCGAGCTCACCGCCGAGCCCAATGACTCCGTGCGAGCGATCGCCCCCGGCGAGGTCGTGCTGGTCGGCGCGCTGCCAGGCTTCGAGCGCGTGGTCGTGATCGACCACGGCGGCGGCTATCTCTCGTTGACCGCGCGGCTGCTGTCTGTGAACGTGAACGAGGGCGACGAGGTCGACGCCGGGACCGTGCTCGGTCGCGTGGGCCCCAAGGCGGTGCCCGACGGGCTGGGGACCACGGTCTATCTGGAGATTCGGCACGGACAGCGGCCGATCGATCCGGGCCAGTACCTGCGCTCGCGCCCGCGTCGTCGCTGAGCTCAGAACCGCAGCGCCAGCGTCGCCCCACCGCCGTTGCGCTGCCACCACGGCGCGACCGTGACGTGCAGCCGCTCGTACGCACGCGCGTCCGCGTTCATCCGCCGCGCGCGAGCAAACAGCAGCCCGCCACCGACCAGCAGCGGGATCGAGAACCCCCACGACAACCCGGCCGACGC
>DATLLB010000942.1:0-3127 GCA_035538075.1 Enhygromyxa sp. | reverse complement strand
ATCCTCGGGCGACCTTCGGGCAGCGAGATCCTGCTGCTCGCGGCCGCGAGCTCGCTCGGCGAGGAAATCTTCTTTCGTGCGGCGATGCTCGACGCGTGGGGTCCGTGGGTGAGCAGCCTGGTGTTCGCGCTGCTGCACGTGCCGCCGCGCCGCGACCTGTGGCCGTGGACGCTGTCGGCGGGCTTGCTCGGGCTGGCGCTGGCGTGGCTGACCACGGCGACTGGCAACATCGGGCCCGCGGTCGTGGCTCACTTCGTGATCAACTTGATCAACCTGGCCTACATCACTCGCCGCGCGCCTGCGATCGCGGTGCGCGGCCCGGTTCGGCCGCGCCCCTGAATCGCGGCCACGCTGAAAATTTGGCCGCCCACGCGGGCTGTGCCACACCCGGCGCATGGCCGGGAGTACGCGCCGTCGATTCCTGCGATCGCTGTGCGGCGGGCTGGTCGTGGCCGGTGGCGCGAGCTTGCTGCCGCGCGAGCTGTGGGCCGGCGACCTGAGCCTCGGCGATCGCATCGATCTGCTCTACAGCAACCAGTTCAACTTCGATCAGCTCGGGCGTCCGCGCATCACCGTGGGCCTGATGCAGGGCCAGCGCGAGGTCACGCTGTCGGCCGCGGGCGGGCTCGCGGCGCTGCCTTCGGGCGATGGCGGCACGTCGATCGTCGGCGGTGGTCGCTGGAAGATCCGAGTGGCCGACGCGACGGCGGCCAAGCAGAGCTTCCGCGTGGTGCTCGACGCGGTCCCGGCCAGCGAGCTGCGCCAGGTCGGCAAGCAAGCGGAGGGCTGGAAGAAGCGCGGCTTCGAGGTGGCCGAGCGCGAGGTCGGGACCCTGTTTGGCGTGGCCGGCAAGGTGCTCGACACGCGCCGCGTGCTGCTGACCACCGACTTGTTCAGCTCCGAGCGCGAGGCCGAGGCGCGTGCGCGCGAGCTGGCCGAGCGGCACGGGATCATCCCGCGTCTGCACCCCGAGATCGAGCGACGCGCGAGCGGTCGCATGATCGCGGAGGACCTCGAGACGGGCGTGACGATCGAGGCCGAGGGCGTGCTGTGGTTCTCGCCGCGCTCGGCCGAGAGCGTGACCGTGCACGACGTCGCAGCCGAGTCGGGTGACGGACGCGAGGATCGGCGCTATCGCGGGCAGATCTACGTGGCCATCGATCGCTTCGGCAAGCTCGCGGTCGTCAACCTGATCGGCGAGGCCGAGCTGCTGTCGGGCTTGGTGCCGGCCGAGATCTATGCGTCGGCGCCGAGCGAGGCGCTCAAGGCCCAGGCCGTGGCCGCGCGTGGGCAGCTGCTAGCGAAAATCGGCAGCCGCCACCTCGACGATCCGTTCTTGTTGTGCGCCCACCAGCACTGCCAGGTCTACGCCGGAGCTGGCAGCGAGGACGAGCGCACCAACGCGGCGGTCGAGCGCACGATCGGTCGCGTGCTGATGCGACCCAACGAGAGTCAGCTGGTCGACACCGTCTACTCGGCCAACTGTGGCGGCCACAGCGAGGACAACGAGCACGTGTGGCCGAGCCCCGCCGATCCGCAGCTGCGCGCGACCGCGGATCCCAAGCTGCCGGAACAATTCAGCAAGGGCATCGACGCGAACAACATCGAGGCGTGGTTGACGAGCACGCCCGCGGCCTACAGCTGCCCGAGCTCGAGTCGCACCGCGTCTTCATATCGCTGGACGACCGCGCTCGATCCCGCGGCGGTCGCCGGCAACCCCGAGGTGCCGAGCAAGTTCGGCAAGCTCGAGGCGATCGAGATCCACGCGCGCGGACGCAGCGGGCGGGCCACTCACGCCACACTGCACGGCAGCAAGGACAAGGTCGAGCTGCACGGCGAGCTGCGCATCCGCAAGGCGCTCGGCGGGCTCAAGTCGTCGATGTTCGTGGTCGCCAAGCAGCGCGACGAGTTCGGCCGCTTCGTGCTGCACGGCGGCGGGCATGGCCACGGCGTCGGGCTCTGCCAGCACGGCGCGATGGGCATGGCCGCGGCGGGCATGAGCTACGGGCCGATCCTCCACCACTACTACCGCGACTCGAAGCTCATTCGCCTGTGGTAGCGTCGCCGGGCCATGGCCCGCCGCGTGCTCTGCTTCGTGCCCCTGACTTGGCTCGTGCTCGCCTGCAACGAGTCCACCCCGAGCGCCGACACGAGCGCGTCCGAGTCGAGCACCGCCGAGGAGGACTCGACCGAGGGCGAGCTCGGCGATGTCCCGAGTGACATGCCCGGTGAAGAGGGCTTCGAGCCCTATCCGTGGCCCGAGGAGGCGCTGACCGAGCTGGTCGATCCGATGATCGGCACCGGCGGCACCGGCTACAAGGTCGGCAGCATGAACCCGGGACCGGCGGTGCCGTTCGGCATGATCAAGCCCGGTCCCGACACCGGCATTGGCCCGATTCAGATCTCGTACATGAACTGTGCGGGCTACTATTACGAGCAGACCCACCTGTGGGGATTCAGCCACTCGCGGCTCAACGGCATGGGCGTGCCCGATTATGGCGCGGTGCAGGTCACTCCGACGGTCGGCATGGATGCGGCCAAGGCCGTGATCGGAGGCGCGCGCTCGCTGTTCGATCACGCCGAGGAAGAGTCGACGCCGGGCTACTACGCGGCGACGCTGAGCGAGCCGGGCGTCCGCGCCGAGCTCACGACCACGACCCGCGCGGCCCGTCACCGCTACACCTTCGATGAGCCGAGCGACGTGGCCACGCTGGTGTTCAACCTCGGCTACAACCCCGCGCACGCCACCTCGACCGCGAGCGTGGTCGAGATCGACGCGGCGGCCGGCATCATCCGCGGGATGATGACGGTCAACGGCAGCTACTCGAGTCGCTTCGGCGGGCTGCCGACCTTCTTCGCGGCTCGGCTGTCGCAGCCGATCGCCGGCCACGGGGTCTGGAACGACGAGGGCGAGCTGCTCGACGCGATGGCGAGCATGACCGGCGCCGAGATCGGCGCGTGGCTGCGCTTCGATCTCAGCAACGCGCCGGAGCCGGTGGTCGAGCTCGATCTTGCGATCTCGTACGTGTCGGCCGACGAGGCCGAGGCCAACCTCGCGGAGCTCGACAACCAGGACTTCGAGGCCACTCACGCCGCGGCCGTGGCCGCCTGGGAGCAGGAGCTGCAC
>DATLLB010000941.1:0-3983 GCA_035538075.1 Enhygromyxa sp. | reverse complement strand
GACGCGGCCCCGCTGCGGGCGATGGGGCTGCAACCGGCGAAGGAGCGGCTGCTCCAAATCCAGGTTGCTGCGCCGGGGCTGACCCGTAGGGCGGAGGCTGCATTGGTGGTGCGGCCTGAGGAGCCGGCGCGCCTGCAAATGGCGGTGGCGCGGGCACGGGCGCCGGCTGGCCAAAGCCCGCCTGCGGCTGCCCATGCATGACATGCGGAGCCGGAGCCGGAATCGGAGCGGGCGGAACCGGACCTCCGAAGCCAGCCGGAGGCGGCGGTGCCTGTGGAGGCGGCGGAGCGACCCGGGGCGGAGGCACGCTTGGAGGGCTCGGCGGAGCCGGTGCGGGTGCTTGTCCGGGCGCTGGCAGCTTGGCGCCGCAGCCCAGGCAAAACTTGTAGTGGTCTTGGTTTTCCTTGCCGCAATTGGGGCAGACGATCACGGGAGCCTCACGAGATCTCGACGCGGAAGAGTTGTTGACCGACGAACAGGTAGTCGCCGTGGAACAGCTCCTGGGCGCCCTTGATGCGCACGAAGGTGCCGTTGCGAGAGCCGGTGTCGGTCAGCAGGACCTTGGCGTCGTCGGACAGGTCGAGCTTGGCGTGGTGCCCGGAGATGAAGCGATCCTCGGGGAAGTCGAGGTCGTTTCCTTCGCGGCCCATGGTCATTGTGGTTTCGTTCGCAGACTTCACGAGTCCTTCGCCCCCGCCCGCGAGCTGCTGAATGACTCGGAAGGCGCCGTTGGGACGCGGGCTGCCGTAGAAGTAGGTCCCGTCCGGACCCGGGGCGTACTCGGGCAGCGGCTCGCTGTCGATGCGCAGCAGCTGCTCGCCGACGAGGAACGAGTCGCCGTGATCGAGCGGCGTCGGCCGCTTGATCCGAACGAACACGCCGTTGTTGTTGCTGAGGTCCTGGACGAACAAGCGGCCGCTCTGGACGGTGAACTTGCCGTGCTCGGGGCTCAGGAACACGTCCTCGGCGAAGGTGATGTCGCCGACCGAGCGCCCGACCACGTGGGTGGTCCCGCTCAGGTGGTACGTGACGCCGTCACCACCTTCGCCCTTGATCACGACCAAGCGCGGCGCGACCGTCTGCTGCTGCAGGGCGCCGAAGAACATGGTCTTGGGTGCGGCCTTGTTCTCCTCGGGCTGCAGCGGTCGGCCGGTGTTGGGATCGAAGCGCAGCGGCGCGGCCGGGCTCGGCGGTGGGGCAGGGGGAGCGTAGTCGGAGGTCGATGCGACCACGGTGCGCCCACCCGCATAGGCAGGCGGTGGGGGCGCCACGGGTGAAGGTGGTTGCGGTGGGGCTGGCCTCGCCGCGGATCCAGACGCCTGCATCTCGACGGGCGGCGCCAACACGGTGCCACAGCGACTGCAGCTCGTGGACCGGATCATGTTCAGTTGGCCGCAGACCGGGCACGCGAGGCCTAGTTCCATGTCCCCGAATCCTCGCGCCCCCACACGCAGGTTGTCAACCGAGGCTCTAGGAGCCTCGCGGCCTCAGAGTTCGAGGTCGAAGGTCCCTCGCATGAGCGGTTCGAGGCACAGCGACTTGGGCTTGGTGTCGGCGCTCGGGGCCTTCGCGGGCTCCGACGCACGATCGCACTCGCCGAAGGCTCGCGTCGCGGCGGTCAGCTCGGCGCGGGTGCCTTCGATGCTCGCTCGCCACGCCGCGAGGATCTGTGCGGTATGGGGTGCGAGCGCCTCGGTGTCGAGCGGGACGACCGAAGGTGCGAGGTGATCGACCAACCAGCGCTCGACCACCGTCTCCCAGCTGCGTTGCCGCGGCACTGGAGGCGTACCCACGCCGCCGGCTCCCACGTCGCCGCCGAGCAAGCGAGCGAGGCTGGCGATCGCGGCGTCGCGCGGCAGCCCACCGGGTCCGAAGTAGAGCCGAAACAGCGCCTCGATGCTGTCGTCGCGGACCTTGGCCGGATCGACTTGGCCGATGCGCCACGCCGCGATCGCGGCCACGAATGGATCGGCGTCATGGAGCTGGGGATGGAGGCGTACGACTCGGAAGTCGGGCGTCAACGCGGCCGCAGCAAACGTGCACGCGCGTCGGACCGGCAGTCGCGTCGACTCGCGAGCGATGCGATCGATGACGACCAGATCCTCGACCCGCTCGTCGTCACGCGACAGTCGAGCGAGTCCCAGACATGACAAGGTGATCGCCACCTCGTCGTCGCGATCGCGGATCCGCTGACGCAGCGGCTCGGCGGCGCTGGGATCGGTGCTACGAGCCAACGCCCAGAACGCAGCGGCGCGCACCTGCGGGTCGACGTTGCGATCGGCGACCATCTCGGCCATCACCGGGATCGACTCGGGATCATCGAGCTCGCCCGCAGCCTGGGTGGCGGCCACGCGGGCAGCGATGAAGCGAGCGCGGACGGCATGCGTGGCGTCGCGCGGCGGCTGCAGGTTGGCGCCCGTGCGAGCGAGGTGCACGGCCGTGTCGGGCAGCCCCAGCTCGCCGAGGTGCTCGGCGGCGCTCATGCGGTTGTTGATCGATCCCCGCGAGAGCGCGGCGACCAGCGGGCGGCGCAGCGCGGCGACGCGATCTTCGTCGCGCGTGTTGGTGCCGTTGCGCAGCCAAGCCTCGACCTCCTTCAGCGCGACGCGATCGAGCGCGGAGAGCAGGAAGTCGCGCGGCTCGTCAGCGTTGGGCTCCCGCTTGGTCCGTCGCACCGCGAGCTCGAGCACGTCGCCGGTCGTGTCGGTGACCTCGGCGAGATCGAGCGCGCGGGCTCCTGCCTCGCGCATCAGATCTGCAGGTCCGCCGGCCTCCAGCAGATCGCGGAAGCTCTTGGCCGCGCCCGCGATGTCGCCGGTCGTCAGCTGCAGCTCGGCCAGCCGCATGCGCGTGCGGGCGTGATCGGGCACCGCCTCGAGCACGGTCTGGTAGCACCACATGGCCTGCTCGATGTCGCCGCGTCGCTCGTGCAGCTCGCCCAGACGCAGCAACGCCCGCACCCCGCTGCTGCCCTGTTCGAGCGCCCGCACGGCGGCCTGCCGCGCTTCTTCGGGCTTCTCGAGCTCGTGCGAGAGCTCGGTCAACATCACCAGCGCATCGACCTCGCGCGAGGGCGAGAGCGGCAGCAGCTTCTCCAGCGTTCGCACCGCCTCGCTCGACTGACCGGCGCGGCGCTGCGCGACCGCGAGCTCCATCAGCCGATCGGGATCGTTGGGAAACAGGTCGTGCAGCTTCGTGTACATCTGCACGGCGCCGCCGTAGTTCTCCTCGCGCGAGTAGAGTTCGGCGAGGAACAAGCCGGCCTCGAGCGCCTCGGGCGAAGCACCCTTGGCCAGCGCGGCCTCGGCTGCAGCGATCGATTGCGCTCGCTTCTCGCTGCGATTCGGCAGCCCGGGCCCAGCCAGCAGCTCGACGATGCGCGTGCGAGCTTCGGCGCGGAGCAGCTCCTGCGTGGGATCTTGCGCGACCTTGCGGACCTTCTCCCAGATCTCGAGCGCGCGATCGGGCCGGCTGCGATCTTCTTCGAGCATCGCCTGCAGGCGCAGATAGGTGGGCTCGTCAGGCTTGGCGCCGAGCGCCTTGTCGAGCGCGCTCAGGGCCGTGTCACGCAGCGCACGATCGATCGTCGCATGATCGGCGAGGATCTCGGCGTAGCGATACCAGCCCTTGTGACCGGGACGGACGAGCTTGGGCAGCTGCTCCCACTGCTCGAGCGCCTCCTTGCGCTGGCCCATCTCCCACAGCTGCTCGCCGTACGCGACGCGAGCCTCGGGGCTGCGCCCGGCGACCTTGATCAACGACTTGGCGGTGTCGAGCGCGAGGTCTCGCTCGTCGATGTTGTTGTAGAACTCGATCAGCAAGAGCAGCGTGTCGCTGTCGCGCGCGCCGTTTTGACGGATCTCGCTGGCGATCTGCAGGCCGGTCGTGCGCTCGCCGTTGGTCACCAGCCGCTCCGCCATCTCGAGCCCGAGTCGGACCTCTTCGGCGCTGCGGCCCTTGAGCTCGCGATACTGCTCGAGCGC
>DATLLB010000940.1:0-3174 GCA_035538075.1 Enhygromyxa sp. | reverse complement strand
GCTGGGATCGTCGTTTGCCACTCGCTCGCGCCGTCGACAATCTCCAGTCCGTCGAGCGCGAGCTGATGCCCAGCATCGTCGACATTCGCATCCTCGTCGCCGATGTACGTGATCTCGAGGATCACACGATCGCCGTCGAGTCGATGCCGTGTCTCCGTGCTCAGCGTGTAGCGCTCGCCCTCGGCGTTGCGGCCCATCGAGAAGCCCGAGCCGCCGTCGATCCAGGGCTCCTCAATTGTCGCGGGTGTCGTGTCCGGAGCCAGCGTGCGCACGCTCGTCGGCTCGCTCGGTCGCGCTGCTGCGCTGCGCTGCGCTGGCGATTCAGCGCGTGATTCGATCGGCTGCTCGTCATCCTCGCAGCTCACCACGATCGCGCCAATCGTCACCCCACCGCTCAGCGTGAGCCCGCCCCACAGCACCCAGCGCCGCGGCGGCAGCCACACGAACCTGCGCTCGCGCGCCCGATGCCGCCGAAGCGTGCGCTCGAACGCCACCCTGGCCGATCGCAGCCGTGCATACACGGTATTGAGATTCACCCCCAGCTCGGCCGCGATCTCGCTCCCGCGCAGGCCCTCGATCTCCGACAGCACGAACACCGCCCACCGCTCCGGCTCGAGCTCGTCCACGAAGCGCTGCAAGACCGCCCAGGCCTCGGCCCGCGCCGCACGATCCTCCGGCGACTCCTCGCTCGCAGCCCGCCGCTCGTCGAGCGCCACGATCCCCCGCCGCCCGCGATCCCGATAGCGTCGCGCCACCTTGCGCGCCATCCCAGCCATCCACGCCCGCATCGGTCGCTGCGGATCGTAGTCGGCGATGCGCCGCACCAGCACCTCGAACACATCCTGCGTCGCGTCATCGAGGTCCGCCGCCGCGACCCCGAGCCCACGCAGGCGCTCGCGCACGAACGCGTAGTGCTCGGCAAAGGCGGTTTCGAGCGCAGGACGGTTGGCGGGCGCAGGGCTCATGCGCGACCTATTGCGCCGAGGGCCCGATTCTTGTGGACCAAAATCAATCCAGCGGTCCTTCGTAACCTTCGAACGCGTCCCCGACGACCTGCTCGAGCCGCGCGACGGTCTCGTCCGAGAGCTCGGCAAACTCCTTGCGCTTGCGCTTGGACAGCACGCCGCGGTTGCTCAGGACCAACACCAGAAACAACTTGGCCTTGCGATCGGGCATGTCGATGACTCGCCGCATCTGCGCGCGTGCACGATCGTGGCGCTGCAAGAAGTCGATCTCCAGCACCAGGTCACGCTCGATCGCCCGTTCCAGCCATTCGAACGTGGCTTCGCTCTGCCGCGTGAGGTCGGGATAGCGGTAGAAGTCATCGGGATCGTTGCGGATCTCCAGAACGCCCCGCTCATCGAGTTGGTGCTCGACCATTGCAAGCACGCGGCGCGAGAAGTCCTCGAGCACCTCGTCATAGTGAGACATGTCCGCGAGGATCGCCGCCGAGATCGGCACGATGAGATTGGCGGGCAGGAAGCCGCGGCGGGCGAGCACGTGGTGAAACAGCAACCGATGAATTCGCCCGTTGCCGTCGCCGAAAGGATGGACGAACACGAACGCGAACGCTCGACAGGCCGCCTCGACCACCGCGGCACCTGGACCTTCGACCGTTCGCATCCGCGCCCAGGATTCCATCAGCCTCGGCGTGGACGCGCTGCGGGCTCCGATGTGGTGGATGCGTTCACGATTGAAGCCGATCGTCTCGCTGACGTAGACCTCCAGGCTCCCTGAGCTGCGAAACCCCGAGTCGTGGTACGGCGGCTCCACGATCGCGTGCTGCAGTGCGGTGAGCCCTGCTTCGCTGCTGAGGTCGAGCTCGGCCACCCGGGCGAGTTGCGCGATGAAGCGCTCCTCTCGGTCGCCGGGGTCCTCACGCTCAATCGCGTACGAGGATCGCGTCTCCTTGCCATGCAGATAATGGATCGCCCGTGTCAGCAGTGACGGGTCGATCGAGCTGGTGATCGCTCGCGCCCGTACATCGAGCGACCGCGCGGCGTAGTCGTCCAGAATTTGTGTGCGACGTACGACCGGACAAAATCCGCCAAGCTCGCCCAGGAGATTGTCGACGACTCGGTGGCGAGGCACTCGGACGCCGACCGCGGTGTAGTGCTCGTTGGGATCGAGCAACGCGGTGTAGGCAGTGCCTGTGAGATCCGAAATTTCGAGAGTCGCCCCGGTGAGCCGCTCGAACAGGTAGAAGATTCGCCGGGCGTATTTCGAGCGAGGTTGCGCGGCGATCCGTTGCGCGAGCTCGCGACGATCGACCCTCGCGAAGATCCGCGCGAGCGCAGCGAGATCGAGGCCGTCGTACTTGAGCGCGAAGAGCAGGTGATCGAAGTCCGAATCGGCGGGCCGATAGCGGGCCGGAAACAGCTCTTCAATGCCGAGGCCAACGCGGACCGTCTCTCGCGTCGACCTTCGCGGGTCGATCCACGAGCTATGATGCAGGTGCGCCGTCGTGATGCCGTGGCGCTCCAGAAGGCGCGTGTAGCCCGCTGACTCCACTGGAAAAACATGACAGCGCGCGGAAAAACATGCAACCATGTGTCCGTCGCCTGTAAAAACGCGACGGATCAGCTCTCGGCCTGTAAAAACGCGACGTGCTAGGCGCCACGGGCGCCTACGCTCAGCGCACCGTCGCGAGACCAGTCCGCTGCTGATGCGCCGCGATGCCGAGATCGACCAGTCGCGTGATCAGCTGCGTGTACCCAACCCCCGCCGCGCCCATCATCTTCGGGTACATGCTGATCGTCGTGAACCCTGGCATGGTGTTCACCTCGTTGAGCCACGGCGTCAATGAGCCCCGCTCGACCAGAAAATCCACGCGCGCCAACCCAGCGCAGCGGGTCGCCCGAAACGCCCGCAGCGCGAGCGCCTGCAGCAGCTCGATCGTCGCCTGCGGAAGCTCGGCCGGGATCGCATAGGTGGCGACGTCGTCGAGGTACTTGTTCTCGTACGTGTACCACTGGCCCTTGGGCAGGATGATCTCGCCGGGCATCGACACGATCGTCTCCGGCCCGCCGTCGCCGAGCACGGCCAGCTCGATCTCGCGGGCGTCGAGCCCCCGCTCGACCAGCACCTTGGTGTCGTAGCGCAGCGCCAGCTCGAGCGCCGCGTCGAGCTGCGCCCGATCGTCCGCGCGGCTGACCCCGACCGACGAACCCTGAT
>DATLLB010000939.1:0-11571 GCA_035538075.1 Enhygromyxa sp. | reverse complement strand
GGACTTCGTGCTCGACGGCAAGGTGCCGCACTACATCGAGGTGAAGAACTGCCACCTGCTGTATCCCGACGGCCGCGGCTACTTCCCCGACTCGGTCAGCGCGAGGGCGACTCAGCACCTCGAGCGGCTGATCGACATCGTCGGAGCAGGCGCTGCGGCGACGGTGCTGTTCACGATTCAGCGGCCGGACGTGCGGGCGATTCGGCCGTCGATCCTTCATGATCCGGCGTTCGCTGCGGCCGCTCGCGCTGCGGGTGCGGCCGGGGTGCGCTTTCGGGCGGTGACGATCGAGCCGACGCTGCATGCGTATGAGGTCGTGCGGGAGATCCCGGTCGAGCTGCACGAGTACGCGACTGACGAGCACGAGCGCTGGCGTGCGGCGAAGCTGCCGTGGTCGGGGTGGCGCCGCGATCCCGAGCGCGTCGGGTAGAGTGCAGTGTGACCGATCGGCGTCAGCGGTTCGAGCAGGACGGCTACCTCGTGATCCCAGGGTTTGCGTCGCGGGCGGATTGCGATCAGCTGCGCGAGACGGCGCACGCGATCGTTGCGAACATCGATCCGGCCGAGCTCGAGCTGGAGTTCGACGTCCACGAGCAGCGCCACGCGCAGCCGTGGTTCCTGGACTCGGGCGCGGAGGTGCGGGCGTTCATCGAGCCCGAGCGCGATGGCGGAGCCGCGCGAGTCAACCGGAGCGAAGCGGCCGTGTTCGGAGTGAACAAGCTCGGACACGCGCTGCACGATCGCGTGCCGGAGTTCGATCGCTTCTCTCGTGATCCGCGGCTGGCCGCCCTGGTGGCCGAGCTCGGGGTCGCGCAGCCGCTGCTGCTGCAGTCGATGGTGATCTTCAAGGGCCCGCGGATCGGCGGCGAGGTCACGCCGCATCAAGACGCGACCTTCTTGTACACGGAGCCGAGCTCGGTGATCGGCCTGTGGTTCGCGCTCGAGGATGCGACCTGCGACAACGGCTGCCTCGAGGTCTTGCCGGGGGCGCACCGCGAAGGGCTGCGCAGCCGGTACCGTCGCGAGGGCTACCGGACGTGGATGGACGTGCTCGATCCGCGTCCGTGGCCGAGCGACGGTTGGGTGCCGATCGAGGCGCCCGCCGGGACGCTGGTGGTCTTTCACGGGTTCTTGCCGCACCGCAGCGGGCCCAATCGATCGGCGGTGTCACGCTGCGCGTACACGCTGCACGTGATCGACGGCGCAGCCGAATACGTCGCCGACAACTGGCTGCAGCGGCCGCCCGACATGCCGCTGCGAGGGTTCTCCTGAGGTATGATCCTCCGTATGAGCGCCGCAGAGACGCCGAGGTCGCCGAGCATCGACCACTTCGAGTGGGGCCGGATCTCGGTCGCGGCCTACGGCAACTTCAAGGACGTCAAGCTCTGGCCGGGCGGCGCCCGACCCTGGGATTGGGACGAAACCGGCACCCGCCACGAGCCTGGCGTGCAGATCGCCGACGTCGAGGAACTGCTCGAGCACGGCGCGGAGATCGTGGTGCTCTCGCGCGGCGTGCATCGTCGCCTGCAAGTGCAGCCCGAGACGCTCACGTGGCTCGAGGCGCGCGGCGTCGCGGTCGAGGTGCTGCAGAGCGAGGCCGCGGTCGCGCGCTACAACCAGCTCTCGGCCACCCGCAAGGTGGGCGCGCTGATCCACTCGACCTGCTGAGCTGCGCATGAGCCCGTTGACCGGCAGCTTACCGTCGCTGCTCGCGGCGACCGTCGCGTTCGCGATCGGCACCTCGGTGGTGCTGCGCGATCGATCGCGAGACGACTTCGTGCTGTTCGCGGTGTTCTGCTTCAACCTCGGGCTCTTTCACCTCGCCAGCTTCTTCCACGAGTTCTCCAACATCCCGCTGTTTCGCTGGGGCGCGCAGTCGATCTCGCTGGTGCTGCCATGGACGGCCGACCGCTGCTTCTCGACGCTGATCCCGGCCGAGGAGCGACCGCAGGCGCGCAGTCGCTTGCAGACGGCGATCCTGGTGGTGCTGCTCGGCGCTCACGCGACCGCGCTGTTCATCCTGCTCAGTCGCTCGCCGGGCGAGGGGCTCGAGGCGGTGACGCGGCAGAACTTCTGGGACTTTCGCGACTGGGGTCCTTGGGACCTGGTCTCGTTTGGGCTGAACCTCTATGTGCTCGGCGGGCTGTCGCTGGTCGCTCGGCGGATGTGGCGGGCGGCCAACCAGGTCGAGGGCACCGCCGCGGCGCCGCGGCTGCGCTACCTGTTCTTCGCGAGCGTGGCTGCGATCGCGTTCGGCTCGCCGGCGATCACGGCGATCGGGCCGGTCGTCACGGCGGTGTACCTCTACTTCGTCGCGCAGACGCTGCAGCGCGAGCGCCTGCTCGAGCTGCCGGAGCTGGCCGCGAAGATCCTGACGCTGACCTTGTTGATCATCGCGGTCACGGGGGTGCTGGCGCTCCTGCTGCTGTGGGTGCCGTACAAGACCGAGGGCGGGTGGAGCCTGTTCGTGTTCAACAGCGCGGTCGCGGCCTACGCGTTGATCGTGCTGCTCGAGCCGGTTCGGCAGGAGTTCGAGTCGCGGGTCGAGAGCTGGCTGTTTCGTGATCGCGCGGAGCTGCGGGCGTTGCTCGTGCACCTGCGCTTCAAGCTGCTCAACGTGATCGATCCCGACGAGATGGTGCAGGTCGTGCTCGAGGCGCTGGCCGACTCCAACCGCGTGACCACGGCCAGCTTGTTCCTGATCGACGCGCGCGGGACCTCGTTGGTGTTGATGCGCGAGATCGGTGACACGCCGCTCTCGCTGCAGCGGCTCGACCTTGCCAAGCGGCGGCCGCTGCTCGAGCGCATGCGCACGATGGGTCCGCAGCTGCGCGACGTGCTGGAGCGCGAGCGCGAGCGGGCCCCACGAGACGCGGAGGTCGAGCTGCAAGACTGTCTGGACACGCTCGCGGAGCTCGACGCCGCGCTGGCGGTGCCGATCCTCTCGGTGCCCGGCGAAGAGGGCGACGCCCGGCGCGAGCTGATCGGGGCGCTGTTCGTCAACGACGAGCGCCTGATCGAGCCGTTCTCGTTCGAGGAGGTCCAGCTGTTCGAGAGCCTGGCCTCGCAGGCCGCGATCACGCTGCAGAACTCGGCGGTCTACGAGCAACGCAAGGAACGCGAGCGGCTCGCCGCGCTCGGCGAGATGGCGGCCGGGCTCGCACACGAGATCCGCAACCCGCTCGGCGCGATCAAGGGGGCCGTGCAGGTGGTCGAGCCGGGGCTCGCGTCGGCGGATCCGCTGACCAAGGAATTTCTGGGCGTGATCGTCGAGGAGGTCGATCGCCTCAATCGCGTGGTCACGCAGTTCCTCAGCTACTCGCGGCCGTTCTCGGGTGAGATGCAGCGCGTCGACGTGGCCGCGATCGTGCGCGCGACGATCCGCTTGCTGCCCAAGGATCGCGTGAACCGGGTGCAGGTCGACTTCGGCGTGTTCGTCGATCACCAAGGCGAGCTCTCGGCCGCCGAGGCGTCGAGCGTGAACCTGACGCTCGAGCCTCACTCGCCGCCGCTGCGTGGCGACCCCGAGGCGCTGCGGCAGGTCTTGCACAACCTCGTGCTCAACGCCCTCGACGCGACCGGCGAGATGAATCCGCCGGGCAAGGTGTGGATCGAGCTCGAGCACCGCGTCCGCGGGCTGCCGGACACCGACGCGGTCGCGATCACGGTGCGCGACAACGGCCCGGGTCTGTCGGCCGCGACGATCGCGAATCTGTTCGTGCCCTTTCATACGACCAAGAGCGGCGGCACCGGGCTCGGGCTGCCGATCAGCCAGCGCATCGTCGAGAACCACAACGGGGTGATCGAGGTTAGCAACAACCCGGATGCGGGGGCGACCTTCACCGTGTTGTTGCCGGTCGATCTCGCGATCACCAGCACGAGTCAGTGAGTTCTTCATGCCTGCGGCATGAAGAACTCACTTCTAGATCTTCAAAGAGGGACCGTGGCCGGTCCCTCTCCCCGTCAGGGCAAAGCCCCGCCGGGGCCCCACTCCCCCTGCCCGGGCGTTGGTTGTCGCGGTGACCGAACGGCTTCCGTCGACGCCCCTTCGTGCCAGCGAGCGCGACGCCCTTGGTCGGTGAATGCGACAGATCCGTGAGCAACTTCGTCCGCGCTCCTGATGCGCCGCCAGCGGGCCGAGTCGCCGTGCCATTTCAATCCGAGCTCGGCCGTCTCGCGTCCGACCCGCTTCGCGGGCGCCCTGCGGGCGTTCGGAGTTAGACCTCCGCTGCGCTCCCGTTCACACGCCTCGATCTCTCGTCTTGCTCCACGACCCGCCCATCGCCGAAGATCAGGGCGCTCGCCGCCCGCAAAGCGGCCGAAAAGCCCAGGCATGAACAGCCAAAAACCTCGTGTCCTCGTCGTCGACGACGAACCCAACCTCCGCAAGGTCCTCGGCGCTCTGCTTCAGCAGGCCGGTCACGAGGTCGTGACCGAGCCCGACGGCGAGTCGGGGCTCGCTCGGGTCAAGAGCTCGCCGCGCGGGACCTTCGATGTGGTGATCTCGGATCTGCGCATGCCGGGCATGGACGGCATGCAGCTGCTCAAGGCGCTGGTCGAGGAAGATCCGGGGCTGCCGGTCATCATCCTGACGGCGCACGGGACCGTCGACACGGCGGTCGAGGCGGTCAAGAGCGGGGCGTTCGACTTCCTCGAGAAGCCCTTCGATCGCGATCAGATCGACAAGATCCTCAACAAGGCGATCGCCACGCGGCGGCTGTCGGGGCCGCGCACCGAGCCGGCGCCCGCGGCCGCGACGACCAGCGCGAGCGCGAACCCGGCGTCGGACTTCGGCATGGTCGGGCGCAGCGAGTCGATGACCACGGTCAAGGAGATGATCCGGACCGTGGCCGCGAGCCCGTCGACCGTGCTGATCACCGGCGAGAGCGGGACCGGCAAGGAGCTGGTCGCTCGTGCGCTGCACCTCGGCTCGGAGCGGCGGCACATGCCGTTCATCCGGGTCAACTGCGCGGCGATCCCCGCGACGCTGGTCGAGAGCGAGCTGTTCGGGCATGAGCGCGGCGCGTTCACGGGCGCGGTCTCGGCTCGGCAGGGGCGCTTCGAGCTGGCCGATGGCGGCACGCTGTTCCTCGACGAGGTCAGCGAGATCCCGCTCGAGATCCAGGTCAAGCTGCTGCGCGCGATCCAGGAGTCGGAGTTCGAGCGCGTCGGCGGGGTCAAGACGCTGCGCGTCGACGTGCGGCTCATCGCGGCGACCAACCGCAATCTGGAGCACGAGATCAAGGAGAAGCGCTTCCGCGAGGATCTCTACTACCGGCTCAACGTCGTGCCGATCCACCTGCCGCCGCTGCGCGAGCGGCCGGAGGACGTCGAGCCGCTGCTCGAGCACTTCTTGAAGCGCTCCAACGAGCGGCTCGGCAAGGACGTGCGTGGGTTCGCAGGCGAGGCCCTCGAGGCGCTCAAGAACTACTCGTGGCCGGGCAACATCCGCGAGCTCGAGAACCTGGTCGAGCGCATGGTGCTGTTCGCGAGCGGCGAGCTGATCGGCGTCGACGAGCTGCCCGACTCGTTCACCACTGGCGAGCCGGATGACGGCGAGGAGCAGGATCAGGGCGAGGCCGACGGCGGGCTGCCGCGCGCGATCCGGCTGCCGCTCGACAGCCTGGGGCTCGATCTGAAAGAAGCGGTCAAGGCCGGCTCGCGGCGGATCGAGGAGGCGCTGATCCGCGAGGCGCTGGCGCAGACCGACTCGAACGTGACCCGCTCGGCTCGCAAGCTCGGCATCTCGCGGCGCAGCCTGCAGTCGAAGATGAAAGAGCTCGGCCTGCGCGAGGAGATCGCCAAGCAGGGCGGCGTGTCGACGCCCAACCTCGACGACGATGACGACGACGACGATGAGGGCTGACCCGCTTCGCGGTGGGTAAATTTCCGCCTCGATCCCCACCGCCGCGCCGGTCCCAAGCGCTCGTTGCTCGTCGATGCTCGCGGCTCCGTTTCGGAGCTGCATGCACCAACACGAGCTATCGAATCGCACGACCACGGCCGGCTGGACGCTCGCCGATCTCACGCGCTCGCGTCGCCAGACCAGGGATCCCCACGCCGCGCCGCATGCCGGTGACGCGGCCAGCTACGAGGTGTTCGCGGCGATCCTCGATCCTTTCATCGCGCGCTACCACGGCGCGACGACGCACCCGCGCGAGGGTCGGTGGACGCATGCCCGCCCGCAAGTCGACGAGCAGCTCGCGGACGATCCTGCGGTGCTGTCGAGCTGGGCGTGTGTGCGTCGCAACCTGCGGGGCGTGCCGTTCTCACCGCTGATCGATCGACGCACGCGGCTCGAGGTCGAGGCTCGCGTGGCGACGGCCCTGCACGAGCTTCGCGGGCGGTTCCCGGGTCGCCATCACTCGCTCGTCGATCTCGGCGACGAGCAGCTGCGCACGCTCGAGCGAGAGGGCCTGGGCTTCGCGCCAACCGATCGTCGACTCACCGCCGCGGGCGTCCATCGTGACTGGCCGAGCGGGCGCGGGCTCTGGCGCGGCGGCGATGGTCGTCGTGCCGTTCGCGTCAACGCCGAAGATCACGTCGAGCTGCTCGCCTGGGAGCACGGCGGTCGGCTCGCGGCCTGCTTCTGCGCGGCGCGGGAGCTGGCGACTGCGCTCGAGGGCGTGCTCGGCTTTCACTACGACGATCGACTCGGCTACCTGACCAGCTGCCCGACCAACGTCGGCACGGGCTTGCGCGTGAGCGTGGTCGCGAGGCTGCCGCGCCTGGCCGCGCAGCCCGAGCGACTCGATGTCTGGGTGCGCGAGCTGGGGCTCGAGTGGCGGGGCGTCGGCGAGTTGATCGAGCTCGGCAATCGTCGGCGGCTGGGTTGCTCGGAGCTGGTCTGTGTCGAGCGCTTCGGCGCTGCGATCACGCAGCTACTCGCGCTCGAACGTTCGATCTGATTGCTCCTGCAGCCGCAGCAGCGCGCAGTGGAGCTCCACGTCACCACGCGCGAGCGCACGCAGCCGCGCGAAGCAATCGGCGGCGCGCGGCTCATCGAGGTCGACACCCAGCAAGCTCGCCGCGACGCCGAGCGGCCACTCGTCGATCGCCGCGTCGCGCAGCGCGAAGCTGCGATCATCGGTCAGCCTTGCGACGCTCTCGACCACCTCGGATCCGGTCGCCTGCAAGCGCTCGCGCAGCGCGTGGGCGTGCGCATCGGCGCGACCGATCAGCGCGCGCAAGACCGGCTTGGGCGCGGTCGCGGCGTAGATTTCGAGGCGCTCGTCGGCCAGCTTCGGATCGACGCCGCGCAAGCTATCGAGCGCGCGCGCCGGATCGATCTCGAACAGCTCGCACCGCAGCTGCTCGGCCTGGTCGCCCGAGCAGCCGCGCAGGCTCGCCGCGCGATCGAAGCTGTCTGCCTCGGACCACAACAGCTCGCGCAGCTCGAACGCGAACCGATCCTCGCGCTCGGCGAGGCTCTCCAGCAGCCCGCCCGCGATCGCCTGCCGACGCGCGGGATCCTGCTGTGGCGGGATCGCGGCGACCAAGCTGCGCCGCAGCTCGTCGGCGGCACGACCCGAGACCCCGAGCAGCGCTCGCGCGACGGCCTCGGGGGCCTTCATGGCGCAGCGCAGGCGCAGATCGTCAGGACCGAGCGGCACCCTGCGCAAGTTGGCGAGCGCATGGACGGCATCGCCATGCTCGCCGAGCGCCAGCGCTTCGAGCAGCGGATCCGCGCGATCGAGCGACCATGCGACCAACGAGGGCTCGCGCGGCTTGGCGCGCTCGCGTCGGGCTCGAGCGCTTCGCAGGCCACGACTCAGATAGATCGCGAGCGGCTCGGGCAGGGCGTCGAGCGCGGTGTCGAGATCGCGATCGAGCTCGAGATCCGTCCGGCGCCACCACGGGGTCGCGTCGAGCTCGGGTTGGGCCGGCGCGCCGTCGAGGATCGCCAGCACCCGCGCGGTGACCTGCTCGGGATCGTCACGCTCGTTGACGATCAGCCGCATGCTCGGATCACGCTCGGCCAGCGCGAGGTAGCCCGCGCGGATGCGGGCCTTGAAGGCGCTCCCGGCCAGGCCCTTGCGGCCGCCTTCACGAAAGCCATGACTGCGGATCTTCCCGATCTGCTTGCGCTGCCGCGCGGTCCGAGGGTCGACGTCGAACACCAGGGTCAGCTCGGGGCTCGGCTGATCGCCCCCGGCCGCGCGAGCCATCGCCTCGCAGTCGGCCAGCGGCAGCTCGCGACCCCAGCAGCCGAGCACCACCGGCGTCAGCAGGCTGCGATCGAGCAGCACGATCTCCCCGCGCGCGAGCGCAGGCGCGACCGACTCGGCGAGCACCTGAGCTTCGCGCGCACAGTAGAGCGCGAGCTCGGCCCGCGGACACAAGTCCAGGTTCGCGACGTCGCGGCTCAGATCCCGGATGGCCCGAGCCGGCCGCGAGCGGTGGCGCTTGCCCTCGCGCGGGCGATGAACCGCGAGCCCGCGCGCTCGCAGGGCCGCGGCCACCCGCTCGAGGGCCGTGCTCTTGCCCGCACCATCGATGCCCTCGAACGCGATCAGCCGTGGTCTCGGACCCATCGTGGTCGTCGGATCCCTCGTGCCAGATCCTTATATCCGGGCTCGACCTCGTTTTGGCCCGCTGTTGCGAGCTTGCGACCAAGCCGCGCCCGCGACCGCCCACGATCGCCCACGATCGCAGAGAAGCTGCACAGCGGGTCCGGAGTGTGCGAAGCTACCCGTGATTCTTGACGCTCGGCCGCGTGCGCTGGTAGCGTGCCCTGGCTCTCGTCTTTGCCGCGAGCGAAACCCCATGCGGAAGTTTCTCGGTTTCTTGCCTGCCTTCGCCCTGGTCGCGGGCCTTAGTCAGGACGCCAATGCCGCCGAGGTCACGCGAGTCGCCTCGTCCTTCGATCAGGACTTCAACGGCAACGCGTTCGACCTGCACTTCGGCGTCTCCTACGACTTCGACTTCAAGAAGGCCGCCGTTCTGCGCGAGTGGGGCAGCGGGGGCAAGAACAACCTCGCCCGCGACCTGATCTATCGCCAGTTCCGACACACCGTCACGCCGATGCTCGAGATCGGCTTGTGGCACGACATCTCCGTCTACGTGGCGATGCCGGTCGTGGTCTCGGACAACCGCAACTACTCCTTCGACAAGGAGCAGGGGGGCGACTGCGTGTTTCCGCAGGACCCGGCCACCACCGGCTACGACCCGGGCACGGCCAACTGCGTCAACAAGACCAACTCGACCAGCATCCGCGACGGCATCATCCCGCGCGACGGCTTCGACTCGTTCGAGGACACCAACCCCTACGGCGAGTTCACCGATCCCGAGACCGACATGATCTTCCGCTCGCCCACGCGACGCGGCCTCGATCAGATCCACGTCGGCATGAAGTTCGGGATCCTCAATCAAGCCCGCAAGTCGCACCTGCCCAACTGGGTGATCGGCCTCGAGGGTCGCTTCTCGATCGCCAAGCCGATGACCTTCAGCCGCGCGATCCAGACCGACGATCCGTCCGGCAACCATCGCGTGGGTCGGGGCATCCACGAGCTCGGCGCTTGGACGGCGCTCAGCCGTCGCTACCGCTGGCTCGATCCCTTCTTCGGCGCGCACTGGCGCTACGCGCTGCGGGCCAACAACACGCAGTTCGAGAACTACGGCGCGATTCAGGGCAAGGTCAACCCGCAGTCCGAGACCGGGGCCTACTTCGGCGCCGAGATCGTGCCGTGGGAGAACAAGGACCAGCAGAAGAAGGTCTCGATCATCATCGCCGGCTCGGCCACGCTGCACTACGGCGGTCGCGGCTACTCGGAGGTGTGGGAGATCCTGGCCGACAGCCCGGCGCTGGTCGGTGACAATTCGCCGGGTGACTCGCAGACTTGCAGTCGCAACGCCGCGCTCGCGCACGCGGCCGCCAACCCGCTCGACCCCGAGCTCGGCGGCGGCTACGTGGCCGCGGGCGGACCGGACTGCACCGCCTACAACGGCATCACGACGCTGCAGGACTACGGCAGCTTCGCGATCAACGCGGGCCTCAACTTCCACATGGGCCCGTACGCGCGGCTCAACTTCGGCGTCGACATGCAGACCGACACGAGGCACTTCGTGACGGCGGCGACGCGTGGTGACGGGGCGGTGAGTGGTGATCCCGAGGTCGTCGAGCCGGACAGCCTCGACGTGAACCCGGTCCGGCGCGACGTCGTCGACTCGGTCGGTCGCCGCTACGCCGTCGATGACGTGTTCAACGTCAACGGGTATCTCAACTTCATCGTGACATTCTAGTCCGATGGGGCTGCCCGCCGATCGGCGCGAGACATTCATCGAGCAAGGCTACTTGCGCATCGACGACGCGTTCCCACGCAGCGTCGCCGCGCAGGCGGTCGAGATCCTGGCGCGTGACATCGCAGGGTTCGACGATCCTTCGAGCTGGACCGAGCCCGTCGTTCGGCTCGGCGAGCGGACGGAGGAGCCGTTCGTCGCCGCTGCGAATACCGACGTGCTGCACGCCGCCTTCGATCTGCTCGTCGGCGAGGGCCAGTGGCTGCCACGGCGAAGCCTCGGATCTTTTCCGATCCGATTTCCGTGCGCCAAGCCGCCGATCGACGACGGCTGGCACATCGACACGAGCTTTCCCGGCTCCGATCCCAACGACTACTTTTCTTGGCGAAGCAACGTCCACTCGCGGGGGCGCGCCTTGACGATGCTGTTTCTGTTCACCGACGTCGGTGAGCACGACGCTCCGACGCGCCTCAAGGCCGGCTCGCACCTGGACGTGGCGCGGACGCTCGAGCCCCACGCCGACCAGGGGCTCGCGTTCATGGAGATCGCCCAGCAGCTAGGCGCTGCGCTGGATCGGCCCACGCACCTTGCCGTCGGCGCCGCGGGGACGGTCTATCTGTGTCATCCGTTCTTGGTGCACGCAGCTCGTGCGCACTCGGGACGCACGCCCAAGATCATGGCTCAGCCTCCGCTGTTTCCGGCCGGTCCCCATCCCGACAGCTCGCCCGCGCCGACGTCCGCCGTGGCCCAGGCGATTCGTCGGGCGCTCGGCGTCGGACTGCTGCTCGGGATCATCACGGCGACGTCGGCGTGCGCCTCGACTGCGGCCTCGAAGGCGCGCGTGTACGAGCCTCAGGATCCGCACGCGGTCGGCATCCCGGCGCCGTTTCAGCAGTTCGACGAGGCGGCCGAGCTCGCGGCGGCCGTGGCCGTGCTGGGGGCCGCGGGGCTCGATGTCTCGGCGTTCAACGGCTCGGTGTTCGTGGAGGGATCGTCGACGGCGATCTTGGTCGGCGCGCCGCTGCTGCAGGAGCAGGCGGACGGGTCGTTCGCGATCCAAGCGAGCGAGAGGACCTGGGGCTGGGAGGTACGGACTCCGATCGAGCAGATGCAGCTGGCGTTCGGCGTGGCTGAGTGGAGCTGGTCGACCGACGAGCTCGCGACGTTGGTGGTCGGGCCGATGACCGGCAGCTCCACGCACTTGTCTTGTGAAGGCGGGGGCTCGCCGGAGCCGGAGGGCGTCTACTACGAGCCGGGCCCCTACGATCCAGGGCCGCGTGGTCGGCTCTACGAAGTCGAGCCGACCCTCTACGTGCTGCCCAAGCGCGAGCA
>DATLLB010000938.1:0-9875 GCA_035538075.1 Enhygromyxa sp. | reverse complement strand
TTAGACCTTCGCTTCGCCCCGGTTCGCCGACGCTGACCACATAGCTGCGGTTCTGCTCGGTGCTCGGGTTCGCGTGGCGTTCGGCCCAGTGCGCGACGACCCGTTCAAACTGACCCTCGTCGGCGAGGGGGACTTCTTGATGCTCTTCAATTGGCTGCGAGTGGAATTTCATACGACTTCCTGGCCAGCGAAACCCGAGCGAGCCCGACATCACGCAGGATGCGGCGCGCTACGAATCGCTGAATGTCCTGACCCGGCCGCCACGACGACACGCCTGCGTGCCATCGGGTGACCAAACGAATTCAGCCCGGTCCCGGGCGTGAAAACAGCTCGACGCGGGGCGTCGAGGGATCAGCGGAAGTGCGAAAGAACCACGGCGTCGCTTTCTTAGCGCGAACCCGAGCACCGAGCAGAACCGCAGCTATGTGGTCAGCGTCGGCGAACCGGGGCGAAGCGAAGGTCTAAATCCGACCGGCCCGCAGGGCCCCCGCGAAGCGGGACGGACGCGAAGCGGCCGTGGTCGGATTGAACGCCAGGACGCGGTCCAACGCGCGGCCCAGCTCGCGGAGATCCTCGCGCTGGTCCAGGCCCAGGGCGATGAGGTGGTTGGCCACCAAAAGCTCCGACGACTGCGCCCCGATCCCAAGACCTACCTGGGTCGCGGCGCGGCAGCGGAGGTCGCCGCGCGAGCGCGAGAGTGCAACGCCAACCTGCTCACGCTCGACGCCGAGCTGAGCCCCTCGCAAGCGCGCAACCTCGAGGACGTGGCCGGGATCGCCGTCTGCGATCGCGAGGCGGTGATCCTCAACGTGTTCCTGCGCCACGCTCGAACTGCGCGCGCCCGCATTCAAGTCGAGATCGCCCAGCTCGAGTATCTGCGTCCGCGGATCCGCGGGCTCGGGCTCGACATGGACCAGCAGGCGGGCGGCTTGATGCGTGCGCGCGGGCCCGGTGAGACCGCGTCGGAGCTGCTGGCTCGGCAGCTCGACGGTCGGCTCGCCGAGCTGCGCAAGCAGCTGACCCGGCTCGAGCGCTCGAGCACCACCCAACGCAAGGCGCGGCGCGAGGCGGCGCGGATCGTGTTGGTCGGGTACACGAACGCCGGCAAGACCTCGTTGATGAACGCGCTGACCGACGCGGGGCTGTCCGCCAAGGATGTCCCGTTCGAGACGCTCGACACGACCTCGCGTTGCCTGACCCGCCACGGCGGTGATGTGATCGTGAGCGACACGGTCGGGTTCATCCGCAGGCTGCCGTCGCGGCTGCTCGCGAGCTTCGAGTCGACGCTCGTGGAGATCGCCGAAGCCTCGCTGCTGGTGATCACGCTCGACGCTTCGGATCCCGAGCTCGACATGCACCTCGAGACCACCGAAGCACAGATCGCCAGGCTCGGCGCCGCCGAGCTCCCGCGCTTCTACGTGTTCAACAAGATCGATCGGCTCGAGGATCCACGCCTGGACCACTACATGAGCATGGTCAGCGGCGGCCACCCGCACGCCGCGATCAGCACCCACGACCGCGAGGCGGTGGCCCGGCTGCGTGAGGCGCTGATCCACGCCGCACGTGGGCAGCATCAGCAGGCGCGGGTGTTCATCCCGTACGCGGCGACCGACGCGATCGACTGCGCCTACGCCGAGTGTCGGGTGCTGGAGGCGGACGCGGTCGAGCGCGGGCTGGTGCTCACGCTCGAAGGAGAAGCGCACGTCGTCGCGCGACTCCAGCGTGCGGTCAAGAAGGAGGTGCGGTGATGAACGCGGCGTACGTGCAAGCCAAGCGGCTGTGCCTGGACACCCCGGAGCATCGCCCGCTGATCCGCGAGCTATCGCTGAGCCTCGCGCGCGACCGCGTGGCGTTGATCGGTCGCAACGGCGTGGGCAAGTCCACGCTGCTGCGGTTGCTCGCCGGCGAGCTCGAGCCCGCGCGGGGCTTGCTGATCCGGCGGGTCGAGCCGGCGTTCGTCCGGCAGGCGCTGGAGCTCGGCGAAGTGGAGCGCGCGGCCGCGTGGCTGCGCGAGCGGTGGTCGAGCGATCGGGCGCTGGCCCGCGACGCGGCGCTGCTCGAGCTCGAGCGTCCAGGTACGGGGGCCGAGCTTCAGCCGAGCCCCGGCCTCGCGCGCAAGCTCGTGCTGCTGGCCGCCAAGCACTCCGGCGCCGAGCTGCTGTTGCTCGACGAACCAACCGAGGATCTCGACGCGGCCGGGATCGCGTGGCTGTGCGCGTGGCTGCGTGACTGGGATCGCGGGGCGATCGTCGTCACCCACCACCGCGGCTTGCTGCGCTGCTTCGAGGACTTCTTCGTGCTCGCGGAGTCCGGCTGTCGGCATGTGCACGGCAGCTTCGCGACGCTGCAGCGGACGCTCGCCCGAGAGGACGCCGAGCAGCAGCAGCAGTACGTCAAGAACCTCAGCACGCTCGTCGCTCGGGAGCGCCAGCACGAGCGGATCGAGCGACGACGCGCCCGCAAGAAGAACGTCGGACGGCTGCACGAGCTGCGCCGCTGCACCTCGCGGATGCGGCTCAACGACAAGCGCGGCTACGCGCAGGAGAGCCAGGCTCGGGCCGCGAAGATCCGCGCGGATCGGATCGCCGCGGCGCGGAGCTGGGCCAAGGCCACCCGGCGGGCGCTGACCGTGAAGCTACCGCTGACGCTGGCGCGGCCGGACGTGGCCGATGTCGGGAACGAGCCGCTGGTCAGGCTCGCGCGGGTGGGCATGGTCGTCGGCGGACGCTCGCTGTTCTCGGATCTCGAGCTCGAGCTCGGGCGTCGGCGCGTGGCGATCGTCGGTCCCAACGGATCGGGGAAGACGACCTTGCTGCGGGTCATGCTCGGGCAGCTGCAGCCGACGATCGGATCGGCGCGCTGCCGCATCGACCGGATCGGGGCGATCGCTCAGGCGGCCGACGACTGGGCGCTGGACGACAGCTTGTTGACCACGCTCGCGCGAGCGCACGACGATGCGCTCGACCAGCTGGCCGAGCGCATCGTCGCGCACGGGTTTCCGCTCGCGCTGGCCGAGCGCCCGCTGCGATCGCTGAGCCCGGGTGAGCGCGTGCGGGCGGCGTTGATCTGCCTGTTCCAGCAGCCGCGCGTGCAGCTGCTGGTGCTCGACGAGCCGAGCCACGCGCTCGACTTCGTCGGCGCTGCGGCGCTCGAGCGATCGCTTCGCGCCTGGCCCGGTGGGTTGGTGGTCGTCAGCCACGATCGCGAGCTGCTCGACGGGATCGGGTTCGAGCAGTGGATCGAGCTCGACGGCCGCGGCGGCCATCGAGTCGTTGGTTAGCGGCTCGATTTTCGCCGCCGCGTGAGCAGCGGGAGCAACAGCAACCACCCGAGCGAACCGGCGGAGTGGGTCGTCGTCCGGCAGTTGCAGCCGCCGTCGCCGGTGTCGCTTGCCGTCGCTCCAGTGTCGCCCGTGCTGTCGTCGCCCGACTCCTCGGACTCGCCGGGATCGCCATCGCCGTCGCCGTCACCGGGATCGCCATCGCCGTCGCCATCGCCTCCGCCGATCAGCCCGACCAGCGGCACGCTCGCGACGTGCTCCGCCAGCACGATCGGCTCCGGCCCGCCCACGGCCTCGAACGCAGCGTTCACCGCCGTGCCGGCGTCGTTGCTGATGTTGTCGTCCGCGAGCACCTGCAGGTACTCCGGCGTGTTGATCAGATAAAGCAAGCGCACCGAGATCGCGAGCTCGTCGGCCTCGCCAGGCGTGAGATCCTCGAGCTCGACGCCCGCGAACGCGTAGCTGTGATCGTCGAAGTGCGGCCAGGTGCCGTCGCCCTGCAGCACGTAGCGATCGCCGACCGGGTCGGTCTCGAGATTGGGCGCGAGCCCCTTGGGCGGGAGCCGGTTGTCGACCACCCAGTGATCGTTGAGCAGCAGATGGAAGATCTTGCCGTCGGCGAAGCGCTCGGCGATCGCCTCGTAGCGGCGCACCTGCGGGTCGGCCTCGATGGTCTTCTGGGCGTCGTCCCACAGGCCCGAGCTCCAGACCAGCTCGCCCTGATAGCGAGCGGTGACCTCGAGCCACATCACGCGACCTTCGGAGTAGCCGCTCGGGAGCTTGTGGCCGGTCTCGTTGATCGTGCGCACGGCCAGCGCGGAGATGCCCGCCGAGGCGTCGACCTCGAGCGGGAGCTCGACCTCGAGCGTCGCCGAGGTCTGGGCGAATTCCTCGGTCCAGGCGATCGACTCGTCGAAGCGCGCGTCGTCGATCTCGCCGGTGCCGGCCGAGCCGTAGAGCGACTTGAGCACGCGCATCGTGATCGCGTTGGCGCCGACCAGCACGTGCCGACGTCCGCCGCCGTCGTGCGGCTGGCCGGCGAACATGTTGCAGCCGAGGATCGAGCCCTCGATCGCCGGCATGTGGCAGTCCTGACAGCTGGCGAAGTCGGGCCCGCCCTGCTCGGCGTAGTCGCTGTTGAGCCACTCGCTGTAGGTGCGCTGCTCGTTGAACGGCACGCCGAGCCCGACGCCGCGATCGTCGACGCGCTCGCGGCCGGTGGTCACGTCGTGGCAGGTCCCGCACATGCGGGAGCTGGGCAGATAGTCGAGATCCTGCGCCCACGGGTGCTGCGGCTCGGGCCCAAACATCGCGTAGGTCCACGGCCCGGAGCGCGGCACGGGCTCGCCCTCGGGTGCGTCGGCGATCGTGTAGCGAGCGTTGCCGGGCGGGGTCTCGCCGTCGTCGATCATGCGATGACAGGCGTCGCACTCGACCCCCTCGCGCTGATCTTCGGTCAACGCCGAAAGCTCGGTCACGCCGCCTTGCCCGTCCAGGAAAGCTCGCGGCGCGTGGCAGCGGACGCAGTCGACGGTCTCGTCGGGATGATCTTGCGAGGCCAGGGCGACCCCCGCCCAGAACACGGGATCGCGGGCGCTGTTGCCCATCATCGAGCCGCGCCACGCCCATGGGTCGACGCTGCCGCCCGCGTTGGCGAGGTTGTCGGGCGTGAAGAACTCGTGACAGGTCGAGCAGGCCTGACTCGGGGACAGTGGTTGTTGCAGCGAGCCGGGCTCGGTCGGAGCCGCGGTGGCCCGCGGTGAGCTCAGCGTCAGACCCAACACCCCGGCGAGCACAGGCCCAAGCCCGATCGTGGCGAGCACACGTGACAGCCGAGGATCACCGGACATTGGACGATGGTACCCGTGCTGCCCCGGCACCGATCCATTTGGGCCTCGCGGTGCTTCGGCCTCCCCCGCTCGGGAGTGAGCGCACAATCCGCGCAGCCCCGACTTTGGGCACGGTTGCCGTACGCGACACCGCCCGTGTTATGGTGCGCCCGACCATGCACCGCTCCACGAGCATGCAATCGCGTCTCTTCGCCACCCTGGTCGCAGCCACCCTCGCGATGGCTCCGCTGCACGTCGTTCATGCGGCGCCCACGGTCGAGGAGCTCTATACCCAGGGCCAGGAGAAGTTCGACGCCGGTGAGTACGGCGACGCCGGAGATCTGTGGGCGCAAGCCGTCCGCCAGCTGCCGGAGGACAAGAGCAACTCTGCGACGCGCCAGACGATCATGAACCTGGCCCTCGACGCGTACCTGCGGGCCTATCGCAACGACGAGGATCGTTCGCACATCGACGACGCCAAGGCCTTGCTCGACGAGTACGAGGCCTCGCTGCAGGGCACCGGGGTCGAGCTCAGCACCGAGATCGCCAGCGAGAAGGGCAAGATCGAGGACATCCTCGCCGAGCTCGCGGCCAAGGACGCAGCGGCGACCGAGACCGAGACGGAGACCGAGACCGAGACGGAGACGGAGACCGAGGTCGAGGACGATCCGCTGCCGGTCGGCGACGACAGGCCCGGTCGCGGGCTGGTGATCGGCGGCGCGGTGATGCTCGGGGTCGGCGGCGCGGGCATCGGTCTGTTGCTCGTCGGCGCGCTCGGGGGTCTGCGTGCGCAGACCGACTTCAACGCGGCCGAGGACGGCTCGACCGAAAAAGAAGACGCGCGGAAGAAGGGCAAGACCATGAACGCGCTGGCGATCACCGGTGGCGTGGTCGCGCCGCTGTTCATCGGAGCCGGCGTTGCGCTGCTGGTGATCGGCCTGCGCAAGAACAAGCAGGCCCGCAGCTCGGTGATGATGCTGCCCGAGGCCGGGCCGAGCTACGTCGGCTTCGGGCTCAGCGGCAAGTTCTGATCGGTCGTGCGTGCGGGCCCGACAGCGATCGCCTGGGTGCTCGCGTCGGGCTGCGTCCATGTCAGCCACGAGCCGACCACGATCGACGCCGGACGTGCGAGCGCCGAGGCGCTGCCGGCCGAGTTCACGCTGCTGAGCTGGAACACGCACAAGCAACGCGATCGCCGGTTTGCGGCCGAGCTCGTGCGGTTCGCGGCCGGGGTCGAGCTGGTGTTGCTGCAAGAGGCGATCGAGCACGATCCGGCTTGGTCGCTGGTGCCCGACGCCCACGCGTGGACGCTGGTGATCGCGTTCGAGTTCGGCCGCAGCGAGGTTGCGACCGGGGTCGCAACCGGCAGCACTGCGGCGCCGCAGGGCGAGCGAGCGCTGCTGTCACCGCACCACGAGCCGCTGACACGCACACCCAAGTCCGCGTTGGTGAGCTGGTTGAACGTCGCGGGCGAGGGCGAGCCGCTGCTGCTGGTCAACCTCCACGGCATCAACTTTCGTCGCGCGGCGAGGCTCGACGCGCAGCTGCGAACGCTCGACGCGTTGCTCGAGGCCCACGCGGGTCCGGCCGTGGTCGCGGGCGACTTCAACACCTGGAGTCGTGCCCGCCGCGAGGTCGTCGAGGACTTCGCCCGGCGCCATGAGTTGGTCTCGCCGTTCGACCGGATCGCCGAGCTGCGCTTCGACAACGTGTACGTGCGCGGGCTGGAGATCGTCGGCGCCGAGGTGCTGCCGAGCCGCAGCTCCGATCACGACGCGCTGCGGGTCGAGCTCGCCGTGCCGCGCACGGGGTAGAGCGAGCTCAACTCGCCGCCGGGCCCTCGCTCGCGTCGAGCTTCGAGCAGGGTCTCGGGCGCGAGCACGGCCTCGGAGAAGCGATAGTCACCCTCGGGATAGAGCAGCCCACGCTCGCGCAGCGCTCGGCTCACGATCTCGACGCTCGCGTCGCAGACTGGTGTCGGTAGCTCGCCGACCGCGAAGCTGTCGGCCGCGAACTCGCGCTCGCCGATTCGCAGCGCGGCGCTGCGATGCTCGACCAGGATCAGCCGATACCTGCGATCGCCGGGCACTCGCAGCTGCACGGTCCACGAGTAGGCGACGCATGGCCGCTTGCTCAGCGGAGCTTCGAGCGGGGCATCGATCGGCGATGCGATGCCCCGCGTCGAGCTGTCTGCGACTGGCCGGAGCGGCAAGCGCCAGCGATCCAGTCGATCAGCCCCGCCAGCCCAGCGATGATAGAGGTTCGCGAGCTCGGGGCCGACGATGTAGCCCGCGGCCGCGCACAGACCCCCGACGCACACCATCGTCGGTACCACGAAGAGTGCGGCCGAACCCGACGTCAACGCGGACCAAGTACCCGAGCGGATCGCCACGCCGAGCAGCGCGAGCCCGCAGCTCACGACAGTGGCCCAGCCCAACGCGCGCGCCCACGCTGGCGGCAGCTCGCGCTCGCTGGATTCGAGCTCGCGCAAGATCCTGGTCATCTCGACCAAGTCGAGCTCGACCCAGCCGACGCTCGAACAGACCGGGCACGGGCCGACTCCGTCGCCGAGGTACTTGCAACCACTGCACAGCGTCTGACAGGCAAACGGCTCGCGCTCGGGTGGCGTGTCCTCGTGCCACGCGTGCGCTCCGATCAGCTTCCCGGAGCCCAGCCGACCGCGCGCGGCGTTGCGGCGGATCGCGTCGAGGACAATCCCGGTGCCCGAGAACGACACGACTCGAGCATAGCGTGATTCAGCGTGGTGGCCGTTCGACCGCCGACGAAGGCACCCAGGCCAACGCGGCCAGCACCCACAGGTGGCGCCAGTGCACGCTGTCGATCACCAGCGACTCCACGCAGATCGACGCGAGCGAGGCCCCGACCACGGCCATCGCGACCTGCAGCCGCGGCTCGCGGACGTTGAGCGCGAGCCATAGCGCACGCAGCATCGACGCGATCATCAGCGCGGTCAGGCTGAGCCCGCCGAGGAAGCCGTTCTCCACGAACCCACGCACGTAGGCGTTGTGGGCCGCACGCTCGAACAGAAGCTCGGTGTGGCCGGGGCCGATGCCGAGCGGGGTGCGGGTCGCGACCTCGATCGCCTCGCGCTGCGTGGCGAAGCGGTCGCTGTCGTAGGCCTGCGGGCCGAGCCGCAGCTCGAGCATGTCCTGCACGACGCCGAGCTCGGTCAGGCGATCGAGCGCGATCGCGAGCAGCACGGCCGCGATCGGGACCGCGAGCAGAGTCATCACCCGCGAGCGTCGGGTCCCGACGCCGACCAGGCGCAGGCCGAAGAAGGTCGCCATCGCGATGCCGAGGCTGATCCACGCGCCGCGCGAGTAGCTGAGGAACACGCCCGCGCTGCACACCACCAGCGCCAGCGCCCAACGGCTCCGACGCTCGCGCTCGAGCGTGAACATCCGCGAGGCCGACCACACGGCGGCGGGCACCAGATACGCGCCGAGCACGTTGGGATCCTTGAAGAACGCCTTCATGCGCCCGCCCGGCGCCACGAGGTCGTGGATCGGCAGCACGTTGAGGTAGCCGGCGATCGCCACCGTCGTGGTCACGACCGCGCCGACCGTCCAGCCGAGCATCACGATCCGCACCGCTCGCTCGCCCTGCTTGCCGACCAGCCCGAGCACGAACGCCCAGGCGATCAAGAGATAGATCGTGATCGCCTCGAAGCGCAGCGCGGCGGCGAGGTTGCGGGCGGGGATCAGCGAGATCGCGTTGGCCAGCACGAACACCGCCACGCACACCAGCGCGAAGGTGCTCGCGTGCGGGATCGCCAGCCGTCGCAGCAGCAGCGCGAGCGGGGCGATCAGCACGATCGAGAGATCGAACGGCGCGGGCTCGATGAACACCACCGAGCCCAGGGCCATGAGCACCGCGACGATCCAGTCGAAGCGGTCGCGGACGCTGCGATCGCGCTCGCTCACTGCCGTCAAAACAGCGGTACCGGTCCGGCGGCAGCCGGGAATTCGTCGTCGCCGATCCAGTCGAGGTTGCCGTAGCCGAGCCGGCCGTCGCCGCCGTCGCCCCAGCACAGCACGCGGCCGTCATCCCGGATCGCGCAGGTGTGGTTGCCGTCGGCCGCGATGTCGACCGCGAGCCCGCCGATCTCGACCGCGCCCGCGCTGGCCGGAGTCTCGTTGTCGCCGACGTTGGTGACGTTGCCGTAGCCGAGCTGGCCACGCGCGCCCCAGCCCCAGCAGCGGATGCTGCCGTCGGTCAGCAGCGCGCAGGTGTGGGCGGTGCCGCCGTCGACCTTGACCGCAGTGCCGCCGACGTCGACGAACCCGACCGAGGCCGGCGTGTTGACGAGACCGATCCACGCCACGTTGCCGTAGCCGAGTCGGCCCTCGTTGCCCTTGCCCCAACACTTGACCTCGCCGCTCTCGAGCACGGCGCAGGTGTGGTACCAGCCGGCGCCCAAGCTCGCGACCGGGCCACCGACGTTGACCGGGCCGGCGCTCGCAGGCGTCTCGTCGTCGCCGATCGTGTTGCCGTTGCCGTAGCCGATCTGACCGTTGTTGGCGATGCCCCAGCAGCGCACCGACGCGTCATCGAGCAGCGCGCAGGTGTGGGCGAAGCCGGACACGATCTGCGTGACGGTGCCGCCGACCTGCACGCTGCCGAACTGGGCGACCCACTCGGCCGGGGTCTCGTCGTCACCGACGTTCTCGTTCTGGGCACCCGCGGCGTAGCCGAGCCGGCCGTCGGTGTTGCGACCCCAGCACACGACCTCGCCGGTCTCCATC
>DATLLB010000937.1:0-10081 GCA_035538075.1 Enhygromyxa sp. | reverse complement strand
CCGCGATCAAGTTGCGCGCCGCATCGACGGCCGCTCCTGCCTTGGCGCGCAGGCCCCACGCGTAGATCACCCGCACCGCGCTCTCGAACAGGTCGTAGCTGTGCGTCCGCACGGGGTGAAAGCTGATGCTCTGCTGCATGGGTACGCGATCGTCGACGATCGCCTTCTCGTAGCAGCACGCGCGCAGGCCCTCGCGGCCGTTGATGCGGCCGAAGCCCGAGATCCCGACGCCACCGAAGGGCAGGGACTGCATCATGTAGGCGATGCCGTAGTCGTTGACCACGGTCATGCCCGCGCGAATCTGCCGGGCCATGCGATTGCCTCGCGCGCGGTCCTTGGTGAACACGCTCGAGCCGAGGCCGTAGGGGCAGTCGTTGGCGAGCCGAATGGCCTCGGCTTCGTCGCGCACGCGGATCACGGTCATGACCGGGCCGAAGATCTCCTCTTGCGTGATGCGCATCGAGTGATCGACGTCGACCAGCAAGGTCGGCTCGAAGTGCTGGCCCTTCAGGTCGGGGTTGCGCTTGCCTCCGACCAGCGCGCGCGCGCCCTTGTGCAGCGCGTCGTCGACCAGGCCCTGGATGATGTCGAGCTGCGCGGGCATGGTCGAGGCGCCGCAGTCGACGATCGCGTCGCCGAGCGGCGGACCCTGACGCAGCGCGGCGATGCGGCGCTGCATGATGCCGACGAACTCGTCGTAGACCTCGTCGAACACGTAGATCCGCTCGGCGCCGACGCACATCTGCCCGCAGGCCGTGAACACGCCGAGCATGGCGGCGTCGGCCGCTTGCCGGAGGTTGGCGTCGTCGCAGACGATCAGCGGATCCTTGCCGCCGAGCTCGAGCACGACCGGGGTCAGGTTGTCGCTCGCGGTCTGCATGACCTTGCGGCCGTTGCCGGGCGAGCCGGTGAAGAACACCTTGTCGACGCCGCTGCGCACGAGGTGCGCTCCGGTCTCGCCCCAGCCGGTGACGATCTGGACGAGGTCGGTGGGCAAGCCGTGCTTGCGCAGCACCCGATGGATCATCTCGATGTACTCGCCCGCGGACCACGAGGTCCACTCGCTGACCTTGACGACCACCGCGTTGCCGGCGAACAGCGCGGGGATCAGCGGGCAGTAGATGTTGTGGAACGGGAAATTCCACGGGGCGATGACCGCGACCACGCCGAAGGGGTGGTACTCGACGCGGCCGCGCTTGTGCAGCAGGAAGCCGGGGCTGCGCCACTGCGGGCTGAGGTCGCGCTCGCCGTTGGCGATGGTGTAGCGGAGCTTCTCGCAGACCGGAAACACCTCGCCCATCGCGGCATCGACGAGTGTCTTGCCGCTGTCGCGGGCGGCCAGGTGACAGATCTCGGACTGGTGATTGACGATCCAGTCGAGCAGATCGCGGAGCACGGCGCGACGCTTGTCGAAGTCGGTCGCGGCCCAGCGCGGTTGCGCGGCGCGGGCTCGGGCGACGATCGCTTCGACCTGTTCGCGATCCATGACCTCGACCTGGCCGAGGCGCTCGAGGGTCGCGGGATCGTGGCATTCGATCGGCGGCGTGCTGGAGCGGGCGTGTCCTTCGGGCATTGCGGGGGGGACGCTAACCGGCCGCGCGGTGGATCGTGGTGGCCTGGGTCACGCCGAGTACAGATCGCGGCGCATGGCTCGGGCGGCCGCGTCGAGCTGTGACGAGTCGGGCGAGCTGATAGAGTGCGGCATGCACTTGCCTCCGTTCCGGGCCGCCGTGGCCGAGCTCGCGCTCGTCGCTCGTGGACCGTTGTTCTTGTTGTTGCTGGCCAGCTGCGCGCCGCCTGTCCTCGAGTCCGACTCGAACTCGAACTCGGACTCCAACTCCAGCGAGACCGACGAGGGCGAGTGCTTGGTCGGGTCCGACGGCTGCCCGTGCTCGTCGGGTGGCGCGTGTGATCCGGGGCTCGCGTGCGAGGGCGGGACCTGTGTGCCGGGCAGCTGCGGCGACGGGGCGGCCGGGCCGGGTGAGGAGTGCGACGACGGCAACACCGACGACACCGACACGTGCCTCAACAGCTGCATGCAGGCGCGCTGCGGCGACGGGGTCAAGGGTCCGGGCGAGGGCTGCGACGACGGCAATCAGGTCGACGACGACGCGTGCACCAACGGCTGCAAGCTGGCCAGCTGCGGCAACGGGAACCTCGACGAGGGCGAGGACTGCGACGACGGCAACAGCAACGACACCGACGGGTGCCTGGGCACCTGCGTGCCGGCCAGCTGTGGCGACGCGTACGTGCACGAAGGCGTCGAAGAGTGCGACGACGGCAACTCCGAGAACAGCGACTCGTGCTTGAGCACGTGCGTGGTGGCGTACTGCGGCGACGGTGTTCCGTGGCTGAACGTGGAGGAGTGCGACGACGGCAACACCAACGACTTCGATCAGTGTCTGACGTCGTGCGAGCTCGCGACCTGCGGTGACGGCATCGTGCATGTCAGCGTCGAGGAGTGCGACGACGGCAACGGCGACAACACCGACACCTGCGTGGAGGGCTGCGTCGAGGCCAGCTGCGGCGACGGGTTCCTGGGCCCCGGCGAGGGCTGCGACGACGGCAACCGCAACAACAACGACAACTGCACCAACGACTGCAAGTCGCCCAACTGCGGCGACGGCATCGTCGATCCCGACGAGGACTGCGACGACGGCAACGACGTCAACACCGACACGTGCACCAACGCGTGCACGAACGCGGACTGCGGCGACGGGTACGTGCAGCCGGGCGAGGAGTGCGACGACGGCGACGGCGACAACGGCGACACGTGCACCAACGCCTGCACGATGGCCGAGTGCGGCGACGGGATCGTCTGGGCCGGCAACGAGCAGTGCGACGACGGCAACAACAACAACACCGACGCGTGCGTGGCCGGCTGCGAAGTGGCCGAGTGCGGCGACGGGTATGTGCGCGCCGAGTACGAGGAGTGCGACGACGGCAACCTGGTCAACACCGACTCGTGCACGGCCATCTGCGACCTCGCGGAGTGTGGCGACGGCATCGTCTATTCGGCGATGGAGGACTGCGACGACCAAAACCAGGTCAACACCGACAACTGCACCAACGCCTGCAACGATCCGGTCTGCGGTGACGGGATCATTTGGGCCGGTCACGAGCAGTGCGACGACAACAACATGGTCAACACCGACGCGTGTGCGATGTGCGACGTGGCCATCTGCGGCGACGGGTATGTGCAGATGGGCGAGGAGGAGTGCGACGACGGCAACGGAGCGGGCGGCGACGGCTGCGAGAACGATTGCACGGAGACGCCTGAAGATCCTGACGATCCCTAATCAGGAGGGGGATCAGAAGGAGGGATCATGCGGGTGTTCGTGAGCGGCGGCTCGGGGTTCGTCGGCGGCCATGCGATCGAGGCCCTGGTCGCCGGCGGCGTCGAGGTGCGGGCGATGGCTCGCTCGGATCGCAGCGCGAGCGTGGTCGAGGGCTTGGGCGCGACGGCGGTCCGCTGCGCGCTCGATGACGTGGACGCGGTCCACCTGCAAGGGTGCGACGCGGTCGTGCACGCTGCTGCGTTCGTCGAGGAGTGGGGCACCCGCGCGCAATTCGTGGCCGGCAACGTCGAGGGCACTCGCCGGATGCTCGCCGCGGCTCGCACGGCGGGCGTGCGTCGCTTCATCCACATCGGCACCGAGGCGGTGCTGTTCGACGGTCACGATCTGATCGACGTCGACGAGCAGCAGCCCTATCCGGTCCGTCAGCGCTTCCTCTACAGCGAGACCAAGGCCGAGGCCGAGCGGCTGGTGCTCGCGGCCAGCGATGCGAGCATGACGGCGCTCTCGCTGCGGCCGCGCTTCGTCTGGGGTCCACGCGACAACTCGGTGCTACCGGCGATCCTGCGCATGCACGCGGCGGGGAGCTTCGCGTGGATCGATGACGGTCGGAAGCTGACCTCGACCACGCATGTTCGCAACCTCGCGCGGGCGATCGAGCTGGCGCTCACGCGGGGTGAAGGCGGCAAGGCGTATTTCGTGCTCGATGAGGGCACTCGCAGCTATCGCGAATTCATCGGTGCCCTCGCGCGCACGCAGGGGGCCGAGCTCGGCGATCGCAGCGTGCCCAGCTGGGTGGCCAAGCCGAGCGCCGCGATCGTGGAGGGTATCTGGCGGCTGTTCGGGCTGGCCCGGACGCCGCCGCTCACTCGCTTCGCGGCCGCGATGATGGCTTGCTCGGTCACGCTCCGCGATGACCGTGCGCGACGCGAGCTCGGCTATGCGCCGGTGATCTCGGTCGAGCATGGCCTCGCGGAGCTGGCCGCGAGCAACGTCAGTTCGCGGGCGTGATGGTGACGAGGCCGTTGCCGGACTGCACGCCCGGCATGGTCTCGGGATCCGTGCCCGCGCCGTAGTAGGAGGAGCCGCCGCCACCACCGGCCGCGTACGCTCCACCGCCGCCGTAGTAGCCACCGCCGCCGGCCCCCACGTGATAGGTGCTGCCGTTCGCTCCGCCGCCGATGCCGAGCACACCGCCCGCGCCAGGGCTGGAGCCCGCCACACCGCCCGCGTTCTGCGAGGCGCCACCGCCCGGCGTGAGGCCGCCACCGCCGTTGGTTCCGTTCGAGCCCATCAGGCCGCCGCCAGCGCCACCTTCGCCGTGCTCGGGGCAGCCACAGTTCCCACCGCCACCGCCACCGGCGACGATGATGCGATCGACCAGCGCTTGCCCGCCGAGCCGAACGTCCGAAGCACCGCCACCGCCGGCGCCCCACTGACCACCGAGCCCGCCGCCGTTGTAGCCCGCGCCGCCCTCGGTCGCGCCCTGGCCACCGACGTAGACGTAGAGCACCTCGTTGGGCGTGACGGGATACGTGGCGACGGCGTAACCACCCATGCCTCCGTCATCTTGAATGGTGTTGTCGCAGCACTTCGAGCCGCCACCCTGCGCACCGTAGACCTCGATGGTCACGGCCCCGACCCACTCGGGCAGCATGAACTCCTGTGGCGCGCCCGTGTACTCGAACGCGACGCTCTCGAACGCGCAGGCGCTGTCGCAGAGATCGCCATTCTCGGCGTTGCCGTCCTCGCAATCTTCTCCGGCCGTGATGTTGAGGACGCCGTCGCCACAGGAGACCGCGGTGCAGTCGGCGTTGCAGTCGGCCGACTCGCCCATGCCGTCGCAGTCCTCGACTCCGGCGTAGACGAACCCGTCGCCGCAGGTCGCCGCCGCGCACACGTCCGTGCAGCCGTCGGCGTTGTCGGCGTTGCCGTCGTCGCACTCTTCCATTCCGTCGTAGGTGAGGCCGTCGCCGCAGATGTTGAGCGTGCAGGTGCTCGTGCACTCGGCGTTGTCGGAGTTCTCGATGCCGTTGTCGCAGTCTTCGCCGGGATCGATCTCCGCGTTGCCGCAGAGGTCGCCGTCGCCGTCACCGTCACCGTCACCGTCACCGTCACCATCGCCATCACCGTCGCCGTCACCATCGCCGTCGCCATCGCCATCGCCGTCGCCATCACCGTCGCCATCGCCATCGCCGTCGCCATCACCGTCGCCGTCGCCATCGCCATCGCCGTCGCCATCGCCGTCGCCGTCGCCGTCGCCATCGCCGTCACCGGTCTCAGTTCCGGCTTCGCTCATGCCGTCGCCGGAAGTGTCATCAGTGCACGCGAAGCTGGTGAGCGCGAGCGCAGCGATGGCCGGCGCACACAACAAAAGTTGAGGGGTCTTCATTGATCGCAGGATCGCAGGAACTCGATCGGCGGCGGCAAATTTCCGAGTCGTAAATTCGTGCCGGGTGTTTCCGCGCGGCATGAGCTGACAGCACCGAGACCGGTCGGTCAGGAGCTGCAGGAGAGCATCGAGCAGCCCGGCTTGTGCTTGGCCCAATCCGGGCGCCGCGCTGCGAACCGCTCGCGGCCCGCTTGCTCGGCGTAGGGCTGGCGCATGACATCGAGGAGCTCGTGGATCAGCGTGGGATCGCCCTGTTCGGCGGCCGTGATCGCCTCTTGCGCGAGGTAGTTGCGAAGCACGTATTTGGGGTTGGCGGCGTGCATCTGCGCTCGGCGTTGCTCGGGATCGCGAGCGTCCGCGCGCACGCGCTCGGCCAGCTTGCGCAACCACGCGATCGTCTGCGCCGCAGTGTCGGGTGGGAGGTCGTTCACGTAATAGGCTGGGCGCAAGGGCGCGAGCAGCTCGTCATCGCTCGCGTCGAGGTGCATCGGCACATCGGCGAGCGCGCGATGGAAGATCGTCATGTCGGTGGCGACCAGCCCGAGCGTGCGCAGGCAGCCATTGACCAGCTCGACGCCCTGATCGTCGGCGACCGAGGTGAGCCCGAGCTTGGCCGCGAAGCTGGCCAGCGTCTGCTGCTCGAGCACCTCGGCGTAGATCCGCATGCCGTCCTCGAGCGGCCCGGTGTCGCCGACCAGCGGGTGCAGGGCGGTCGCGAGCTTGACCAGGTTCCAGGTCGCGATGCGCGGCTGATTGCCGAAGCGGTAGCGACGCGAGCCGGCGTCGGTGGTGTTCGGTGTCCAGTCGGGATCGTAGTCGTCGATCCAACCGTAGGGACCGTAGTCGATGGTCAAGCCGAGCACCGACATGTTGTCGGTGTTCATGACCCCGTGCACGAAGCCGACCCGCATCCAGTGGGCGATCATCACGGCGGTGCGGCGGCAGATCTCGGCGAACCACTTGGCGTAGGTGCGTGGGCCGATCGGCTGTTCGTCGAGCAGCTCGGGGAAGTGGGTGGTGATCGCGTAGTCGGCCAGCTGCGCGAGCAAGGCGTGGTCATTGCGGGCGGCGAGCAGCTCGAAGTTGCCGAAGCGCAGGAACGAAGGCGCGACGCGGCACACGATCGCGCCGGGCTCGGGTCGCGCGTTGCCGTCGTAGAACATGTCGCGGACGACCGCGTCGCCGGTCAGCACCAGCGAGAGCGCGCGCGTGGTCGGGACGCCGAGGTGATGCATGGCCTCGCTGCACAAAAATTCGCGGATCGAGGAGCGCAGGACCGCGCGGCCGTCGGCCATGCGCGAATAAGGGGTCGGGCCTGCGCCCTTGAGCTGCAGCTCGAGGCGACCGGCTGGGCCGACGATCTCACCGAGCGTGATCGCCCGACCGTCGCCGAGCTGCTCGGCCCAGCTGCCGAACTGATGACCGCCGTAGACCGCGGCGTAGGGATCCATGCCGGGCCACTGGCGGTTGCCGGCAAACACCTGCGCGAGCTCGACGGCGGCCTCGGGATCGGGATCTTCGGGCAGCCCGACCAGCCGCGCGACCTCGGGCGACCACGCGAGCAGCGTCGGCGCGGCGACGGGCGTCGGGGTCACGCGGGAGTAGCAAGCGCCGAACACCTTGCGGCGAAAATTCCCGGGCTCCGGATCGGCGGGCAGCGAGCGCACGAAGGTGTTGTCGAAGCTCGGGATGGCAAAGCGCATGGTCGACGAGAGAATGGCGGGTACGGCGACGATCGCAAGTCGTGGGTGATTGTTGCAAAGCGAGTCGGACCACGCGCTGCCGAGCGCCCGCGGCGACGTGCACTCGGGCGCGCGTGGTCTGGGCAACAGTCGAGCGCGCACGAGCAGACCGTCGCGCCTGACGGTGCGAGGGTTTGCGTTGCATGTCGATCGTGGATTGGCGACGGCGATTGACGAAGGTCTGGACCGATTACCGCATGAGCCGACGGGCTTGGATCGGTGCGCAGCGGGCCTACGTCGAGGTCAAACTCTCCCACGTCGAGGGTTTCGCGGAGGCTTTGCGAGCGAGGCTCGAGCAGCAGCCCGAGGTCGCGTGGGCGCGCGTCAACGCGATGCTCGGGCGCGTGGTCGTGCGCTTCGCGAGCGAGCCACTGCCGCTCGAGCGGGTGATCGAGATCGTCGAAGCGGTCGAGCGCGAGTTCGAGACCGCGAGCCCGTGCGCGAGCAGGGGCGCGTTTCCGGGTGACACGGAGCCGGTGCTGCGCTCGACCGTCGAGCTGGGCACCGACGCGGGCGCGCTGGCGCTGGGCATGGCGCTGCGAGTGTTGCGGGTGAAGAGCGGCGGGATCGGGCTGAGCCTCGCGGCTGCGAGCGCGTTGCTCGATCATGTCCCGCCCTGGCGCGCGCGCATCGAGCAGTGGCTCGGTCCGGCGCGGGCGGAGCTGAGCCTGCACTCGGGCTCGGCCATCTCGCAGGCGCTGGCGCAGGGCTCGAGCGGGCCGATCGTCGATGCCTGCGTGAGAGCGCTGCGGATCGGCGAGCACGTCGCGTGCGGTGAGGCGTGGGCGGGGGCCGAGGCCACGCTCGGCGACGAGCCGGATTGCCACGACTGCGACGGACCGACGCTCGACGAGCGGCCTGGGCCGGCGCCGCGCGGGCCAATCGAGCACTACACCAGTCACGCGCTGACAGCCCTGGCCAGCGCGTTCGGGTACAGCTTCGTGGCCAGTCGCGATTTGGTCGGCGCGACCGGGGCGGTGTTCGCTGGCGTGCCGCGGCCGGCGTGGGCCGGGCGTGAGGCGTTCGCGGCCGACCTCGCGCGATCGTTGGCGCGGCGCGGGATGATCGTGATGGATCCGCAGGCGCTGCGCGTGCTCGATCGGCTCGATGTGGTCGTGGTCCCGGCCAGCTCGCTGCGTCCACGCAACGTGCGGGTCGAGGGTATCGTGGCCATGCACGGCTTCAACGAGCGCGACGCGAGGCGCAACGCCATGCGCATGCTCGACATGACCGACGTGACGCGCGTGCGCGAGGACGGCAGCTGGCGGCTCGCGCCGATCGACGAGTCGCTCGCGCTCACGCAGGAGCTCGCACGGGAGCTCGCACGCGAGCACGAGCCGTGCGGGCTGCTGCTCGCGCTCGAGCATCACGGTCAGGTGGTCGCGCTGGTGTCGTTGAGCCCGATGCCGGATCCGGCGGTCGAGGGCTTCGTCGCGGCAGTGCGGCAGGCTGGGTTGACGCTGGTGTGCGCGGGCGAGCTCGACGAGCGGCAGCGCTGGCTCGAGCCCGATCTCACGGTGCCCGGCGGCGAGCGCCTGCTCGAGTCGATCCGCGAGCTCCAGCGCGAGGGCCATGGCGTGTGTTTGATCAGCGAGGAGCCGAGCGTAGCGCTGGCCGCCGCGGATCTCGGCGTCGGGCTCTGCCCCGGGCGCGCGCACTGGGGCGCCGCGATGGTCTGCGCCGGCAGCTTCGCCGCGGCACAGACCGTGATCGAGGCCGTGCGCACGGCCAAGCAGGCCTCGCAGCAGTCGGTCTACCTGGCGATGATCGGCGCGGCCTCGGGGCTGATCTTGTCGGTCGGTGGGATCCGTGCGCGGACCGTGCGACGCGTGATGCTGGCCGCCAACGCGACCGCGCTGCTGGCCATGGCCAACGGCGTGCGACTGGCTCGCAGCGTGCCGCTCGAGCTCGCGCGGCGGAGCGGCGACAGCACGCCCTGGCATGCGCTCGAGCTCGAGCAGGTGCTCGAGAAATTGCAGAGCTCGCGCGACGGTCTGACGTCCGTGCAGACCGACGCCCGCCGACGCCCGCCGGTCGCCCGCGTGCGCCCGTGGACGCGCTTCGCCGAATTGATGATCGACGAGTTCGCGTCTCCGTTCGCGCCGGTGCTGGTCGCGGGCGCCGGGCTCTCGGCGCTGACCGGGGGCATCGTCGATGCGATGTTGATCACCGGCGTGGTCGGCTTCAACGCGGCGCTCGGGGCCGTGCAGCGCTACCGGACCGACAAGGCGATCGCGGCCCTCGACGCGACCGAAGGCCAGCGCGCTCGGGTGCTGCGTGACGGTCGCGAGCTCGAGCTCGAGCTGCACGAGCTGGTGATCGGCGACGTGCTGGTGCTCGAGGCCGGCGACGCGGTGCCTGCCGACGCGCGGATCCTCGAGGCGACCGGGCTCGAGCTCGACGAGTCGAGCCTCACCGGCGAGTCGCTGCCGGTCAGCAAGCACGCGGCCGCTTCGTTCGCGGCCTCGGTCGCCGATCGCACGTCGATGGTCTACGAAGGCACCAGCGTGGCGGCGGCCAGCTGGGCCATGGTCGCGAGCAGCGGCAGACCTTCGGGCACGGCCGCGACCGCGAGCGAGACACCCGACGAGATCACCTCGGCCGACGGACGCCCACGCGAGAGCCCCGAGACCATCAACGCGACCCCCGAC
>DATLLB010000936.1:0-2699 GCA_035538075.1 Enhygromyxa sp. | reverse complement strand
CTGGGTCTACGTAACTTGCCACCCGGCTAGTCCTCCCGAGTTACATCCTGGCATCCGCGTGACTGACTAAAGACAAGGAATTTCAAGGAGCAAGGGAACCTTTCCGAAGTGGACTATGAGTTGCTCTCTTGCCGGCCATGCCTGGCCGATGCCGCTCCGGACTCCTCGCCGCGCTCCTCTCGCTCTCCTGTGTCGCCGTGTTGGCAGGCTGTGATCCCGAGCCATCCGAGGTCGAGGTCGTCCCGGCGGAGACCTTCACCGAGGGCGTCGCCAAGGACTCCGAGGCAGGCGCCTTTCGCGTGGTACTGAGCGCGGATGACGGGTTGGCCGTCGGCGAGAACACCCTGCGCTTGCGGCTCGGCTTCCACGACCCGCAGGATCCCGCCGCGCCAGGCCGCGGCATCCCCGGAGCCGACGTCTCCGTCTACGCGTGGATGCCGCATGGCGACGGAGCGCTCGATGGTGTGCGCGGGGTCTACGTGGGCGACGGCGAGTACGAGCTCGCCCTCGAGCTCCCCGAGCCCGGCGTGTGGCAGCTCGACTTCGACCTGGCGGTCGGCGACGGCGTGGACGACTCGGTCAGCTTCGCCTTCGTGATCGGCGAGTGAGCGCCTTGCCTCGCCCGGCCCAGCGGTGTTAATGCCCCCGCTGGATGGCCGCCGCCGAAGCACAACCCGAGCACCAAGCTTCCGGCGGACCCGCGATCGCAAACCCCGTGGCCGCCTGGCGCTACGTGATCCCCAACGCGGTCACCTCGATGAGCTTGGTGCTCGGGTTGTTCGTGCTGCTCGCCGCGAGCGAAGGGCGCTTCACCGACGCGGCGTGGCTGATGGTCTGGTGCGTGTTGCTCGACAAGCTCGACGGCACCACCGCGCGGTTGCTGCATGCGACCAGCAAGTTCGGGGTCCAGCTCGACAGCCTCGCCGACCTCGTGGTCTTCGGCGTGGCCCCGGCCGGAACCATCATGCTGCTCTCGCGCGCCGAGCCCGAGCTGTTCGCCGCGTACGGCGGGTTCGGGCTGGTGCCGGCGGCGATGGCGATGTTCGTGGTCTGCTCGGCGCTGCGCTTGGCCAAGTTCAACGTGCTGGCCGAGAGCGGCGGACCCTCGGTGTTCTTCGGCATGCCGACCACGCTGGCCGGCGGGCTGCTGGCATTGTTGTTACTGATCGGCTTGCAGTACGAGCTCGACGGCCTGCTCGGCGCGCTGCCGATCGTCGCGGCCGGCTTCGCGCTGTTGATGGTCTCGAACCTGCCGCTGCCAAAGATCGGCCACGACGCCGGCAAGGCGATGAAGGTGTTCCAGCTCGTGACCGTGGCGCTCGCCTACGTGTTCGGGTTCATGCGCATCTTCCCCGAGTACCTGCTCGGCATCAGCCTCTTCTACGCGCTGGTCGGGTTCGGCTGGGGTTTCCTGCACCGCGACGAGCTTCGCAATCCTAGCAAGCCAAACGACGACGACGACTTCGACCTCCAGCCGCAACCAGGATAGCTTCCGCGCGCATGACCGACAGCGCGCGCATCCTCGAACGGCTCCGCGAGCAGCCCGAGCGGCTCGACGCACTCGTCACCCTCACGCTCGATCACCTGCTCGAGCGACCGCTCGGCGAGCTGGTCGACGCGGCGTGGCTGGGCAAGGCGATCACCGACGGCGTCCGGTCTTCGGCGCGCTCGGCCGAGTTCGAGCGCTGGGTGGCCGACCGAGTCGAGCGCACGCTGACGCGGGTCGATCGGCTCGACGGAGCGCTGGGCGACAAGATCCCGATGACGCTGCTCGGCCCGCTCGAGAAGGCGCTCGGCCGGCCTTACCAACCCGACCGCGAGCTGGTGCGAGCGCTGCTCGATCATCCGTCCACGCGCTCGATCCTGCGGGAGATCCTGCAGGCCAACATCCTCGAGTTCGGCAAGCGCATGCGGGCGATGGTCCCCGACGCGGGCAAGCTGAGCGGCGGCGGGCTGGCCTCGAAGATCGCTGGCGTGGCGAAGGGCGTGGCCTCGGCCGTCAGCTCCGAGTTGGAGCGTCAGCTCGAGCCGAAGGTGAAGAGCTTCGTCGATGACATACTCGGCGTCGCGGTGGACATGATGATCGATCGGGTCAGCTCCGAGGAGTTCGCACCCGAGTTCGCGACCTGGCGCATCGACGTGCTGCGTGCGTTGTTGGGTCAGCCGGTCGATCGACTCGTCGCCGAGCGGCACAAGTATCCGCCCAAGGACTTCGCCGCCGACGTGGCCGCGATCTTGCGCGCGCTCGCGGCTTGGCGAGGGCTTGGCGAGCAAATTGAAGAGGTCGTGACCGAGCTGCTCGACGAGCACGAAAACGAGACTGCGCGGCAGTTCTTGGACGGCTCGGGGCTCGAGCAGGCTTGGCGACCGCAGCTGCATCAAGCGCTGGTCGAGCAGGCGCGCGAGCTGGTCGCGGGTCCAGAGTTCGCCGCGTGGTTGACCGCGTTGGTCGACGAGCCGGAGTGATTTTTGGGCGACGCGACGTCGCCGATCGGGTCGTGTGCAGCCGGGCCTTCGCTGCTACTTTCGTCGGATGCGTACTAACCATGTCACGACGGGGTTGATGGCGATCGCGCTGGTGCTCTCGGGCTGTTGGGAGGAAGTCCCGACGACCGAGGAAGGGGGGAACGAATCCGAGACTGGGGATGGCGATGGGGACGGTGATGGGGATGGCGATGGCGACGGGGATGGTGACGGAG
>DATLLB010000935.1:0-4161 GCA_035538075.1 Enhygromyxa sp. | reverse complement strand
CTTCGTCGATCAGCGTGGCGTTGTAGACCTTGTCCGAGCTGCCTTCTTGGAAGAACAACTTGATCGAGCGCACGACGGTCATCGCGCCAAGCCTAGTGCGCGGTGCAGAAGGATGGAAGGGTCCCAGGCTTGGAGCGCCGGCCGCTGGCTTTGTTGCTCATCGGTCGAGTACGCCCGGTACACTCCCTCTTCGCGCCGCGCCAGCGACCGGCGGTCCTGCGCCTGAAACCCTTCCATCCTTCTGCACCACGCACTAGTTTGATCGCAGCGGATTTTTTGCTTTTCCGCGTCGCGGCTTTGTTCTAAGGTCGTGTCGTGATCACCATAGAGAACAAAGTCGGGCGGCTCGTCGAGCTTCGGCAAACGGGCAAGATCACCATCGCGGACATCCATGCGAGCTTTCCGCGCTTCAAGGAGATCATGACCAAAGTCGGCGGGCCGGCCGTGTTTGCGACGGATTGGCGGGGAATGCGGTTGATGGATCGCGACACCTCCGATTTCCTGCTCGACATCATGAAGAGCGACGAGGGCGTGGAGGCCCAAGTGATCATCACCGACGCGTCCGCGCTCATGGCACTGCAGGTCAAGCGAATGATTCAGGCCGGCGGTGGCAAGCACCGCATGGTCTACGACGATGTCGAGCGGGCGGAACGATACTTGAAGCCATACCTGACCCCGGCTGAATTCGCAGCATTTCGCAGCTTCCTCGCCAGCTATGACCCAAACGCCTGACGTTTACATGCTGCGCCGCGACGACGTCGGTGCCCGACGTCTGCGGCTCGTCAATGACGCGTACGGTCCTGCGAGCCGCGCGGTGCTGCATGCAAGCGGGCTGCGCGAGGGCGCACGAGTGGTCGAATTGGGCTGCGGGACCGGGCAGATGACCCGCTGGTTGGCCGAGCAGGTCGGACCCTCGGGGACCGTCAGCGCGGTCGATCGCAGCGCCGATCAGCTGGAGTTCGCGCGACAGCACTGCGGTGATCGACCCTGGGTGACATTCCATGAGGCCGACGCGGCGGCCACCGGGCTCGCGCCGCATTCTTTTGATCTGGTGTTCATACGATTGCTGCTCATGCACGTCCCCGAACCCGACCGGGTGATTGGGCATGCGCGCGAGCTGCTGCGGCCGGGCGGGGTGCTGGCCTGCGAAGAGCTCGTGATCACCAGCTCGTTTTGTTACCCACCGCAGCCCGCACAGGGCGAGCTGCACCGGATGGCGTTGACGATGGCTGCGGGGCGCGGCTGCGACTTCGACATCGGCGGCCGCCTCCATCGACTCATGAGCGACGCAGGCTTCGAGATCATCGGCGCGGGCGCGCACCAGCCAACCTCGGCGACCGACGACAGCAAGCACATCGAGCACCTGAGCCTGCGCGAGACCGTGCAGTTCCTCCGCGATCCCGAGCAGGTCGAGCGCGTCATGGGTGTGGTCGACGCGCTCGAGGCCGCCGCCAACGATCCCAAGGTCGTCTACGGGCAGTCGCGGATGGTCCAGGTCTGGGGCCGGAGCCGTTGAGCCGGGTCTGGGCGGGCTGAACATCCCCGGAATGCGTGGGCTCGGTGGGCCGTCGTGGCCTCGTGAGCGCGCGAGGCTTCGATCCCGAGCAACCCGTCGACCGTCCGGTGCGCACCGCTGCGCCGCTGTCCGAGAGCTACGTGTGGGGCCGCGCCGAGCTGGCTCGCTTGGAGTCGGCGATCCTCCGCGGCCATCGGCCGTGCTTGCCGTTCGCGGCCGCGATCTCGGTCGACGCGCTGCTGGCCGCCGAGCAGGTGATCGATCTGCTGGAGGCGTCCGGCTGCAACGAGCTGCTGATCGACTTCGACACGCTCGGCGGCCCGGCCGACTCGCGACCCACGATGCTCGCCGGTCTGGTCAAGCAGCTGCAGCGGCGCGGGTTTGCGGTCCACGGCATCTTCACGCTCGGTCAGGATCACGACGACGTCGGCTGCTTCGAGCGGCTGGTCGAGTGGGTCGAGGCGCAGGGGCTGGTGACCGTCGAGCTGCGGCTGTGGACGCCGGATCCGAGCAGCTCGGTGGTGCGCCAGCTGGCCCGGCAGGATCGGATCCTGCACCGCTCGCTCGAGCGCTGGGACGGCGCCCACGTGGTCGTCACGCCCAAGCAGATGAGCGCGCAGACGCTCTACCGCGGCTGGGTCTGGGCGCAGCGACGCCTCGGCTCGATCACGTCCTTCTGGCGGCGACGCCCGCGTGAGCGTGCGGCCTTGCTGCGCTACGTCGGCACCATGCTGGCCAGCAAGCTCGCGCCGCTGCGAGCCCAGGCCCGCGTCCGCGAGCGACTGCTCCCGGCCTTCGCGTCCTGCTAGCTTTCTCGTCAGTGCACGACGACGAGCAGGGCGCAATCATCTCCTTGGCCGAGCGGCGCGCGCGAGCGGAGGAGGCCGCTGCTGAAGCCGCCCGCCGCCAAGCGATGCAGCAAGCCCGTCGCGCCGACGGAGACCAGCTGCCCAAGCCGTGGCTGACGTACGTGCTGATCGGCCTCAACGCCGCGGTCTGGCTGGTGATGGTCGGGCTCGGCGTCGACGCCTTCGAGCCCGACGCCGGCGCGCTGCTCACCTGGGGCGGCAACCTCGGCATCCTGACCAGCGGCGGCGAGTGGTGGCGCTTGCTGACCGCCACCTTCATCCACGCCGGGATCCTCCACCTCGCGTTCAACCTCTACTTCGCGTGGGTGATCGGCCGCGCGTGCGAGCAGATCTTTGGCTCCGCTGCGTATGCGCTGATCTACTTCGGCAGCGGCCTGTTCGCGAGCTTGGTCAGCGTCGCGTGGCAGCCGGGGGTCGTGAGCGTCGGCGCCTCGGGGGCGCTGTTCGGCGTTTTTGGTGCGTTCCTGGGCTTCACGATCCGCCGCCGCGGCATGCTGCGGCCCGAGTTCGTGCAGAGCGTGCGTCGCAACGCGCTGATCCTGATCGGCATCAACCTGGCGATCGGCTTCGCGGTGCCCGGCATCGACGTGGCCGCGCATGTCGGTGGGCTCGTGGCCGGGCTCGGGATCGGCTACTCGATCGCCAAGCTCGCCGAGAAGCCGATCAGCTCTCCGCGAGAGGCGAGGGCGGTGCGCGTGCGTGCGATCGGGCTGACCACGGCTGCGACCGTGGCCGTGCTGGTCGCCGGGGCGCTGGCGATCCCGCGCTACGACAACCCGATCCCCACGCTCGAGCGCGTCTGGCAGCGCCACGACGACGCCGTGCAGAACTACGAGGCCACGCAGGAGGTCGCCTCGCGCATCGCCGCGATCGAGCAGGAGCTGCTGCCGATGCTGCGCGAGGGCGAGGCCGAGCTCGGCAAGCTCGAGCGGCTGCCCAAGCAGTCGCGCGCGACCGTCGACGCGAACCGCCGCTACTTCGAGCTGCAGATCCGCGCGTTCGAGCGCGAGCTCGAGGCGCTGCGCAACGACGATCCATCCGCGATGCAAGCGGCCGACGAGCTCCACGCCGAGGCCATCGCCGCCCTCGAGTAGTTGGTCAGCACGGTGAAGTGGCCCGACTGGCGGCCCAAAGGGTCGCAGGTCGGGCGGGGGGCCCCCCGGAAGGCGAAGCATTTTGGGGGGTGTTTCGGCGCATCGCCGAAACCCCTACAGGAGCCCATAGGGCTGGGGCGGGAACCAGTCCTGCACGGTCGCGAACAACCCACCGCTGCGCTCGCGCAAGAATGGGTGCGCTCGCACGGCGGCCAGCATCGCGTCGAGCTGCGCCTGCGTGACGCTGGGATCGCGGCTGTAGAGGTCGAGCCCGGCTGCGTTACCCAAGGTCGAGCGCCCCTGCCAGACGGCGGCCCAGCGCTGCTGTGGCTCGACGATCGCAAAGCAGACACGGCTGACGCTCATCCGCGCGAGGCCATGCCCGTGCACGAGGAAGCGCCCAATCGGCCCATTCGGCTCCGCCACCGCGGTCGAGACCAGCAGGCGAGCCTTCTCGCGTCCGAGCAGATCCTGAGTGCGAAAGCGCAGCGAAACCTGCATGCGCTCCGCGTCCATGCGATCGAGCTCGACGCGAGGATGGGTGCGCTCGCGCAGCTCGGCGCGGTTGCTGAACAGGACATACCAGGCCCCGAGCAACCACTCGAGCTCGAGCTTGGGATCCGGTTCGGGGAGCTCCAACGCGGCCACGCGACTCACAATCGTCAGGCCGGCAGCGCGCCTT
>DATLLB010000934.1:0-8482 GCA_035538075.1 Enhygromyxa sp. | reverse complement strand
AGCGTCTCGGTCTCGATCGACGGGCTCGAGCGCACGCACGATCACCTGCGCGCGCTGCCGGGCAGTCACGCGGCGGCCCTGCGCGCGCTCGATCACCTGCAGGCTGCCGGGCTGCCGCGCTCGGTCAACACGCAGCTGTGTGCGATCAACCTGCGAGAGATCGAGCCGCTGCTCGAGTTGATCGCCGCTCGCGAGATCCACAGCTGGCAGATCCAGATCACCGTCGCGATGGGCCGCGCCGCCGATCACCCGGAGCTGCTGCTGCAGCCGTGGCAGATGCTCGAGCTGATGCCGCTCGCCGCTCGCCTCGCCGAGCAGTGCAAGCGCGCGGGCATACGGCTGTGGCCGGCCAGCAACATCGGCTACTTCGGGCCCTACGAGGCGCTGCTGCGGGGCGACCACGCCGACTGTCATCAGACCGGCTGCGACGCAGGTCTGCGCAGCCTGGGCATCGAGGCCAACGGCGACATCAAAGCGTGTCCGTCCCTGCCAACCGCCGAGTACGTGGGCGGCAACATCCGCGAGCACTCGCTGCGCGACATCTGGGAGCGGGCCGCCGCGCTCCGCTTCAACCGCGAGCGCGGTACGGATGATCTATGGGGCCGCTGCGCCGGCTGCTACTACGCCGACGTCTGCAAGGCCGGCTGCACCTGGACCGGGCACGTGCTTTTCGGACGGCGCGGCAACAACCCGTACTGTCATCACCGCGCGCTCGAGCTGCTGCGCGAGGGTCGGCGCGAGCGGCTCGAGCTCGCGGTCGCGGCTCCGGGGGAGCCCTTCGATCATGGTGAGTATCGGCTGATCGAGGAGCCCTGGCCGGCCGAGCTACTCGCACGCGCTCGCGAGGTCGCCGAGCGCGGCGAGGGCTGGATCTCACCCTGATTTGCGACGAGCAAAGATGCTCAGGTGCTGCGGGCGTACCACTCGACGACCTTCGGGTGCGCTGCCACGGCTCGCTCGACCGCAACCAGGCGCGGGAACTCGGCGAAGATCGTGCTCGGCACATGATCGACGACGCCCGAGCTGAACCAGCGCGCAGCAATGTAGAGCTTGAGGTCGGCCACCGAGATTGCGTCGCCCGCCACGAACGGACCCGATCCCAGCCCGGTCAGCGCTCGCTCGACGTGGCCGCCCCAGCGCGGCAGGTAGTTGGCAGCCAGCTCCTCACGCGCGCGCTTCTTCTCGTCGGCGTCGGTGATGCGCAAGGTCGGGGTCACGTTGGCGCGCAGATCCTCGACCGCGCACATCAGCGCCTCGTGCTGCGCCGCCTGCCAATTGTCGCGCGGGTGGAGGCCGTGCTCGCGGCCGATGTAGACGAGGATCGCGTTGGACTGAGCGATCGTCCCTTTACCCTCGAGCTCGAAGGTGGGCAGGCTGCCGAACGGGGTCTTGGGCTTGAGATCCGGCCAGGTCGTGCGATCGATGCGGTTGTCTTCGAACTCGACTCCGGCGAGGTACAGGGCGAGGCGACACTCCTCGCCGCGACTGCCCGCGAAGTCGAAGTAGGTGAGCGTGGGCTTGGGCATGCGCCCAGCTACGACGGCGCTGCGAGGATGTTGCAGGGTTCGCTCGCTTTTATGGTTGGGACGCGCCGAGCGACCGGGCAAAAATCACGGCATGCGTCGGCTCGCGTTCCCACTCGCGCTGCTGCTCTGTGCTTGCCACCCGGTCGCGCCGCGCTTCGACGTGCAGGCCCACCGTGGCGATCGAGGCAACGTCCCGCCGGGCAACACGCTCGAGTCGTTTCGCTCCGCGCTCGCGCTCGGCGTCGACACGCTCGAGGCCGACATGCAGATCACCGCCGACGGTCAGGTCGTGATGGGTCACGACGACGACCTGCATGAGACCGGCTGCGCGTGGGCGGTCGGGGGCAGCGAGCCGTCCGCTCTGATCTCGCAGCTGCGGGCCGAGCAGGTCGGCGGCTGGGACTGCCACGCCGAGCTCGACGGCATCCAACCGCCGCCGCTGCTGGCCGACGCGCTGGAGATCGATCGCCGCGTCGCGCTCAACCTCGAGCTCAAGCGCACGAGCGAGGCCGACGCGGACATCTATCTGCGCGCGCTGATCGACTACCAGCGCCAGTGCGGAGGATGTCTGAGCGGGCGGCTCACGCTGCAGAGCTTCGAGTGGTCGGCGCTGCGCTACGCCCGAACCAACTACGGCGAGCAGCTCGAGTTTCGTGCGGCGATCCTCGACAAGCAGGGTGACCTCGAGGCGATCGCAGCCGCGCGCGAGTACGCACAGATCTGGTCGCCCAAGCACGAGCTCGTCACCGCCGAGCTGGTCGAGCGCGTGCACGAGCTGGGCATGCTCGCGATCCCATGGACCGTGAACGACGAGCCGCGCATGCGCGAGCTGATCGCGATGGGCGTCGACGGCATCATCACCGACTACCCCGACGTGCTGCTGGCGGTGCTCGGACGCATGCCGAAGTAGTTGGCGCCCGGCGGGCTGGGCGGCTTGACACGGTTGGCGGCTCGGTCGAGCCTCCAGCCCATGAGCAAGGTCCTGATCATCGGCGCCGGTGGAGTCGGCGGCGTCGTCACTCACAAGTGCGCGATGAATTCCGACGTGTTCTCGGAGATCACGCTGGCGAGCCGCACCAAGGCCAAGTGTGACAAGATCGCCGCCGAGGTCGCGGAGATGCACGGCGTGAAGATCGCGACGCGGGCGGTCGACGCCGACAACGTGGCCGAGACCGTCGCGCTGATCCGCGAGGTCCAGCCCGAGCTGCTGATCAACGTCGCGCTGCCCTACCAAGACCTGCCGTTGATGGACGCGTGCCTGGAGGCCGGCGTCCACTACCTCGACACCGCCAACTACGAGCCCAAGGACGAGGCCAAGTTCGAGTACTCGTGGCAGTGGGCCTACCGCGAGCGCTTCGAGCAGGCCGGGCTGATGGCGCTGCTCGGCTGTGGCTTCGATCCCGGTGCGACCCAGGTGTTCACCGCCTACGCGGCCAAGCACCACTTCGACGAGCTGCATTATCTCGACATCGTCGACTGCAACGCGGGCAGCCACGGCAAGGCGTTTGCGACCAACTTCAACCCCGAGATCAACATCCGCGAGATCACCCAGCCGGGCCGCTACTGGCAGGACGGGCGCTGGGTCGAGATTCCGGCGCTGACCGTGCACAAGCCGATCGACTACCCCGATATCGGCGCGCGCGAGTCCTATCTGCTCTACCACGAGGAGCTCGAGTCGCTGGTCGTCAACTTCCCCACGCTCAAGCGCGCGCGCTTCTGGATGACCTTCGGGCAGGAGTACCTGACCCACCTGCGGGTCCTGCAGAACGTCGGGATGACCTCGATCGAGCCGGTCATGTACCAAGGCGTCGAGATCGTGCCGCTGCAATTCTTGAAGGCCGTGCTCCCGCCGCCCGAGACGCTCGGCGAGAACTACAGCGGCCAGACGTCGATCGGCTGCCAGATCAAGGGCGTCAAGGACGGCAAGGAAAAGACCTACTACGTCTACAACAATTGCGATCACGCGGCCTGCTACCGCGAGGTCCGGGCGCAGGCGGTCAGCTACACGACCGGCGTGCCGGCGATGATCGGCGCCAAGCTGATGCTGGAGGGCGTGTGGAAAAAGCCCGGCGTGTGGAACGTCGAGCAGCTCGATCCCGATCCGTTCATGGACCAGCTCAACGTGCAGGGTCTGCCGTGGATCGAGATCATCAACCCCGAGCTCCCGCACGAATACCCGTGATGGCGATCGACTACTCGCTCCCGCCCAGCCCTGGCTTCGTGCTCGAGGAGGCCCGCCTGCGGGCCAACCTCGAGCTGCTCGCCGAGGTCTCGCGCCGCAGCGGCGCGACGATCCTGTGCGCGCTCAAGGGCTTCGCCATGTACAGCACGTTCCCGCTGGTGCGCCGCTACTTGGCCGGCGTGACCGCGAGCTCGCTGGCCGAGGCGCTGCTCGGGCTCGAGGAGTTTGGCGCGGAGATCCATGCGTATTGTCCGGCCTACATCCCGTCGGACTTCGACGCGATCGCCCGGGTCGCCTCGCACATCACCTTCAATTCGATCGGCGAGTATCAGCGCTATCGCCCGCGCCTGCGCAGCGCGAGCCCGGGCTTGCGCATCAACCCCGAGTACGCCGAGGTCGCCACCGATCTCTACAACCCCTGCGTGCCGGGCTCGCGGCTGGGCGTGACCGCGGCTGCGATCGCCCAGGCGTGTGGCCCCGACCAGCTGCCCGAGGGGATTCAGGGCCTGCACTTTCACACGATGTGCGAGCAAGGCTCCGACACGCTCGCGCGCACGCTCGAGCACGTCGAGGCCAAGTTCGGACGACTGCTCGATCGCGTCCGCTGGCTCAACATGGGCGGCGGGCATGCGATCACCCGCAAGGGCTACGACATCGAGGGATTGGTCGAGCAGGTCCGCGGGCTCCGGGCTCGCCATCCGCAGCTCGAGCGCGTGATCCTCGAGCCCGGCAGCGCGGTCGGCTGGCAGACTGGCGAGCTGGTCGCGACCGTGCTCGACATCGTCGAGAACCAGGGCGTACGCACGGCCATGCTCGACGTCTCGTTCTCGGCGCACATGCCCGACACCCTCGAGATGCCCTACCGCCCGGTCGTGCACGGGGCCAACAACGACCCGGCGTACACGGGCCCCGGCCACCGCTATCACCTCGGCGGGCAGACCTGCCTGGCCGGCGACTTCATGCCGGATTACGTGTTCGAGCGCGAGCTCGAGGTCGGCGACCGCGTGGTGTTTGCCGACATGATCCACTACACGATGGTCAAGACCACGACCTTCAATGGCATTCGCCTGCCGGCCACCGCGATCTGGCGTGAAGACGGCACGCTCGACGTGCAAAAGCGGTTCGGCTACGAAGACTACAAACGTCGCGTTTGACACCCAGTAATCCGGCGAATGGCTCGCCGCGGATGCGGATGGACATGGAGGGCAGCGCTCCGCGTCGGCATCCGCGGCCGCTTCGGTCGATCGTTGCCACGCGAGGAGAGCCGGGTATAGCCCAGGCCATGGCGCGAAAAGCCCGATTGAACTTTGCTTTGTCATCAGCCCTGCTCGTCGCGATCCCGCTCACGCAAGCCTGCACCTCGGAGGGCGAAGAACAGCCGCCGTCGCTCGGTGCGATCGGCAGCAAGTACCTCGACTACTTGAGCCTGGTCGACGAAGTGGACGCGTTCTACTGCGAGTGCGGCACGCAAAAGGGTGACTTCGAGACGGTCGAGGAGTGCGTGGCGTTCTTTGGTGGTCCGGTGCTGCCGCCGCTGATGGCCGAGTGCTACGCGGCCACGCTCGACGATCTCGAGGAGGTCCGCGAGCATGTCGACTGCCAGGAGTCCAAGTACCAGACGCTGGTCGAGTGCATCTCGGCGGCCGGCTGCAGCGGCGATCTGCAGGTCTGCGAGCAGCAAGCCTACGACAACCCGTGCCCGGATCGCGGCTACGACGTCGACGCGGCGCTGGCCGAGGCCTGCCTGGGCTACTCGCTGCCGCCCGCGTTCGAGTGCGGCGACGGGACCAAGATCCTGCCGTGGTTCGAGTGCGACTTCGCGACCGACTGTCCGGACGGCAGCGACGAGTATGCCGACTGCCCCGGCGCCTACGTGTGCGAGGGCGGGCAGGTGATCTCGCAGAACTGGCTGTGCGACGGCATCAGCGACTGCTCGGCGGGTGAGGACGAAGCCAACTGTCCTTGACCGGGCTCCAGCTCGGATCGAGCCGCACGAGCAGCTTGGCCGCGGCGTCACACACGAAGGTGATGTCGCCGGGCCGCTGATCCGCGCAGTGACGCTCGTACAAGAATCGCTGGACATCGGCGGCGCGCGGGTCGTCGTAGATGTGCAAGATCCGAGCGTATAGATAGATCTGCCAGGGATCGTCGATGCGCTCGAGGCTGGCTTCGTCCAGCTTCGGCGCCTCGATCTCCAGGCTCACCGGGAGCGTCGGGGCGTCCCGCTCGGGCGTCAGGACCACGGTGACGCCGGTGCTCGCCTGGTACACCGCCGCCGGAAATGGCTCCCGGCCCGCGGCCTCGGGCACGAGCGAATGCGGGGTATCGCCGAGCTCGCTCAGCAGCGGCGCGTCGGCTGGCTGCGAGGGATCGGCGGAGAACGGCGGCAAGTTGGACCACGGGTCGACGAAGATCGGCTGGGCGATCGTGATGCCGGACACGCGCACGAGATCGTGGTGGGGCACGCCGACCATCTCGACCGCGATCGCGTCGTTCAACGCGGTGTCGAGCAGCAGCGCGACCAGGTGATTCTGGCCCTCGCAATTGCTGGCCCCCCGCACGAGCCGAGCGAACACCCCCGCGGCGAACGACGGCTCCTTGAGGTGCGTGTTGAACTCGAGGCCTTCCTTCTCGCCGTAATGTGCGACATGGACCTCGAGCTGGTTGAGCGTCTTTTGCCGGATCAGCACGGAGGCCTCGCGCGCGAGCGCGTGCGGATCTCGGCTCTCGAGCCGCGCGAGCTCGTGCTCGACCCACGTCCAGGTCAGGGTCTGCGCCATCGCCAGCACGAACACGCGATCGCGTGGGTGCAGACCTTCGAGCCAGGCCGCGAGCCCGAGCTCGCCGCTGGTGAAGTACTGCGGGTAGCGAGCCGCAAACCACAGCGCGGCGTCGACCGGCGGCACGTCCAGCTGCACGCGATAGTGTCGAGGCGGCTCGTCGATCGTGCGCCCCGTCAGCAGCAGCAGCGCGATGAAGACCACGATCGTGGCAACCCAGCGGGGCCGCATCGTCGGCAAGGGTACACTCCGGCGTGCTATGCCATCCATGATGCCTCTCGCCAGCCTGCTCGCCGCTGTGCTTGCGACCAGCCCGGAGCTCGCGGCGAAGGCGGTCGAGTGGGAGGCGCCGCTGGGCTGTCCCGGCGCGGATTGGCTGACGAGGCGAATCGAGGCCTATCTCGGGCGGCCGCTGAGCGCTGCGGACCTGGAACACGTGGTCGATCGCCGATTCGGCGGGCGGGTGCGAAGCGCCGACGGTGGCTTCGAGCTCGCGCTGAAGGTCGGCGAAGGGGCGTCGCAGCGCCATCGCGTGGCCGATCACGACTGCGAGCACCTCGCCGAGGTGGCCGCGAGCTTGCTGGCGATCGCGATCGATCCGCTCGCGCTCGGCGGCCCGGTGGTGCCGCTCGAGCACAGCGAGCCGCCGATCCCCGTGCCGCGACCCGAGCCGCCGATCGAGCTCGCCAATCCGGTCGAGGTCGAGCCGCCGAGAGAGCCCGAGCCCGAGCTCGAGCCCGAGCCCGAGCTGTGGCAGCTGGTCGCGGTGAGCGACGAGCCCCCGCGCGATCGGCCGCAGCGAGGCGAGACCCGGCTGCGCGGGCTGTTCCTGGCCAACGCCGGTTTGGCGCTCAACGTGTTCCCCAACCCCGCCCCGCAGGTGCACGCGCGCGTCGGCTGGCGGATCGAGCTCGCAGGCGGCTCGGCGCTGGGCGGACGCTTTCGTGCCAGCGATGGCCGCGAGCTCGGCGGTGATCTGATCGCCTGGGACGTCGCTTTGCGGCCGTGCGTGGTGCCGCGTTGGGGCCTCGTGGATCTGCGTGCGTGCGCCAGCGGTGGCGCCGGGCAGCTGCGTGGTCGAGGCGTCGGCGTGCAGAACCCGCAACCGGTCGGCCAGCCGTGGGTGTGGGGCGGGGCCGACGTGGGCGTGGCCGTGGCCTTGCGACGACGCGACGCGAGGCCGCGGGTCCAGGCCGCCCTGTTCGTGGACGTGGGCGCGGGCATCAACGCCGTTCGGCCCAATTTCGTGGTGCTCGACAGCAGCGGCGGCGCTGCCGTCAGCTACGTGATGCCGCTCGTCTCGGGCCGGGGGCGGCTCGGGATCGAGCTCGGATTTTTTTGATCGACGACCCACGAATCTCCGCAGAAGCGGACATGCATACTCGACGGTGAGCGCGCTCGACCAGGACTACGATTTCTCCGCTCGCGTCGAGGACGACGACGAGCTCGAGTCGCGCTGGGCCGAGCCGGGGCTCGAGCCCGGCTTCGAGCGCTTCTATCGCGAGCACTACGCGTTCGTGTGGCGCAGCGCTCGACGGATGCTCGCGGGTGCGGGCGACGATCGCATCGAGGACGTCCTGCAGGACACCTGGATGACCGCCTATCGCCGCTTCGACAGCTTCGCGGGCGAGTGCCGACCGACCACGTGGCTGTTCGGCATCCTCCGCAACATCGTGCGCAACCATGAACGTGGCGAGCGTCGGCACAACCGACGGGTTGCGGCCTTCGTCGAGCATGAGCGCGAGCGCGAGCGGTCGCGCGGAGCCGACGACACCACGCGGCTGCTCGGACCCAAGCTGCTCGAAGGGTTCCTGCGCACGCTCGACGAGGACAAGCGCGCCGTGTTCGTGCTCGCCGAGCTCGAGGGGCACAGCGGCCGCGAGATCGCGCAGGCGCTGCACATCAACGCCAACACCGCCCAATCGCGGCTGCGCGCGGCTCGACAGCAATTTTGTACGTACTTCGATCTGCCGGGCTCGCGCAGCGTTCGTGTG
>DATLLB010000933.1:0-3280 GCA_035538075.1 Enhygromyxa sp. | reverse complement strand
GCTCGACTCCGGTGACCTCCCGCCGTCCGGCCTCGCGGTCGCTGGCGAGCGCACGCAGATCTGGACGGCCGACGCGAGCGAGGCGACCCGCCGCGCCCGCGACTTCCTGATCGATCACGCCGATCTGCGACCGCTGGCGATCTTCGAGGCCGACGGCGACACGCTGCTCGTCGAGTGTGATCAGGTCAAGGCCGCTCGTGCGGCGGTCGACGAGCGCGGAAGCCTGGTCTGGAACGTCGACTTCGACGCCTTCGGTCGGCCACGCGGCGGCGACCTCGACCAGCTCGATCGCGTCCCGTTTCGGTTCCTCGGTCAGCGCGCCGACGTCGATCTCGGACTTCACTACAACTTCCACCGCTGGTACGACCCCGATCTCGGCGCCTACCTGTCGCCCGATCCGCTCGGCCTCGCGGCCGGCCTCCACCCCTGGAACTACGTCCCGAGCCCGTTCGACGGCTGGGATCCGTTCGGCCTCTTTCACCACAACGATCCGGGCCACTACGTCTACGGGCTCTACGATCCGGCGCCACCAACCCCGGGACAAAAGCCGTATTACGTCGGCATCACCAACGACCCCAAGGCTCGCGCCAAGCAGCACACGGACAGCGGTCGCATCTCGGGCAAGTCCGGCATGGTCGAGCTCGACGGACCCGTGAAATACGGGGACGCCCGCGGCTTCGAGCAGGCATACATCGAGCACTACGGCACCAAGACCGGGACGCCGGGGGCGCCCATGGGATCGCCGTCCAAGCCGCTCAAGGGCAAGGCCCGCGGCAACCGGATCAACTCGTTCGACGTCGACAGCAAGGTGCGGGCGAAGGCCCGGCAGAAAGCCTTCTGTGACGCACGCGCCGAGAAGCTGAAGAAGCTCAATACCCCGTGCACGTGATAGTGTCGCGCGACCATGGGCTGGTTCGAGTCCGAGCAATCCCCCGACACGCTAATCGGCGATGAGCCACTCGACCTCGCCGGTCGGTTCCTCGAAGAGTTCCGCGACGCCTACCTCGACGGGCCCGGGCGACTCCCGACCGTCGCCGAGCTCGAGGCCACGCTGGCGATGGTGATCGGCAAGGTCGGCGGGCGGTGGTTCGAGGAGCTCGACGGCAAGCAAGTGGTCAAGCTGAAGCTCGAGACCAAGAAGGCGCCGAAGCGGCAGGAGTTCGCGGTCGGCGACATCTTTGCGATCCCGCTGAGCGCCGGCGACTACGTGTTCGGGCGCTACATCTACGACCAGGCCGATCGCGGCGGGCTGATCGAGATCTACGGCGACGTCCGCGAGGCCCCGGTGTTCGACGCCGAGGTGCTCGAGTACGAGCTGATGGGCCCACCGCTTTGGGTCAGCGGACCGGCGGTGTTCGAGAACGGCGAGTTCCCGATCCTCCGCCATGAGCCCGACTACGAGCCGGAGGGGATCGACGAGCTCGAGTTCCTCGGCGGGCCTCCGCACGACTACAAGATCATGGACATCGATCGCAACGTCGTCGGCCGCTTCAACCCGAAGGACTGGGATGCGTGGAAGGATCGGACCTTCATGCTGCGCAACGCCGAGAATGTGCTGCATACGGTCGAGGGCTGGCTCGGGCGGCGGGATGAAAGCGGCGAGCTGATCGAGTAGGGCCCACTAATCCGCGACCTCCACACCAGCCACCACCGCGCGCGCTCCCTCGACGTCGACCACCATCTCCGCCGCGAGCTTCTCCAGTATCCCCTCTGGCAGACACGGCTCGAACTTCGACACCCGGCTCCGCGCCGCCTCAGTCGCCAGCCGCAGCGCATCCCCGTGATGCGGTCGCCCGTCCGCTCGCATCTCGACGACCCAAGCCTGCAGCCGCGCCACGCTCTGGCCGGCCTCTCCGCGGCAGGTCAGCGACTCGTTGCGCACCGTCACAGTACCTCCCAGCTCCGCCTCGATCAGCTTGCCGAGCAACAGGTTTGCCCGGCCGCCCGAGTGGGTCCACCAGGTGATCTCCTCACCCGCGACCAGCATCGGGGAAGCGCTCGCTCGCAAGAATTCATGCTCGAGTCGTAACGAAGCGATGACCTCGCGGGCTCGCTTCGACCAGGCCGGATCTTCGTCATCGTCGATCAGCACGGCCCGCATGGCCTGGCACAGGTCATACCCGAGATACTGTGGCGCCCCAGACCAACGCGTGTTGCGAGCCTGCTCGGTCGGTTCGACAGAGCACACGGCTCGGCGCCAGTCGATGTTCACGATCCGCCACGGCCTGCCGGCGAGCGTGAAGGTCGAGCGCCCAGGCTCGTCGTCACTGCCGGACAAAAACTGAGCATCGACGGTGCCAATGTCGCGCGTGTCCCAGCGCACCGTAATCAGCCGGGGAGTCGAGAATACCGCGTAGAGCTCGGCGAAGTTGCGGCGACCGTACAGCCTCTCGCCCTTGGGCCCGAGCCACAGCTTGCCGCCCGTATCGTTGAGAATTCCTTCGGCGAGCATGTGGTCGACGATCGCCTCGCGCTCGCTCGCCTCGATATCGGCAAACGAGGTGGCTCCCGCCAGATCCGGCCACCAGCGATCCCGTGCCACGCCTTCGCGCTCGATCGCCATCGCCATCAGCTGATGTGCGAGGATGTGATAGGCAGCTCGTCGTGGCTGGACGGGCTCGACGTGACCGGCCCGATGAAGCCGTACGATCGCCGCCGCCTGGAGCACCGCGGCGTCCTTGGTCGCCAGGAATGTGCAGTTGGGCACAGTGCCCGATCGGCGACCGGTTCGGCCCATGCGCTGCAGAAAGCTCGCCACGCTGGGTGGGCTGTCGAGCTGGAGAACATGATCGAGATCGCCAACATCGATCCCGAGCTCGAGCACGCTGGTCGCCGCGATCACACAATTGCTGCCGCGCTCGAACGCCTGCTCGGTCTCGCGGCGCTGCGCGGCGGAGAGCGAGCCGTGGGTCACGTAGGTCTCGACCTCGGCCTGCAGCAGCAGCTTGCCGAGCTCCTCGACGGCACGGCGGCTGTCGACGAACACCAGGCGCTTGCGACCCGGGTGTAGGCGCTTGATCACCGTCGCGGCGTTGGCAGGGCTACCGACGAAATCCAGGCTCAGCTGGGGCTCGACGGCCGGTTTGGGCGGAGACACGATCGTGCCCTCGCGCGTCGAGCTGCCCTGCAGCCAGCGCAGGATCTCGTCGGGATTGCCGACCGTCGCCGAGAGCCCGATCCGCTGCACGTCGCGGCCGCAGAACCGCACGAGCCGCTCGAGCACGGCCGACAGATGCGCTCCGCGATCGTCGTCTGCGAACGCGTGCACCTCGTCGATGAT
>DATLLB010000932.1:0-2232 GCA_035538075.1 Enhygromyxa sp. | reverse complement strand
GCATCGTCTGATAGGCCTCGAACTGGATGACCGCGCCGGCCTTGCCCGCGCCCTCGCCGATCCCGGCCGGGATCGTCCACTCGCGCTCCTGCGGGACCTGCAGCGGCGGGGTGAAGGTGTCGATCCACGCGCCGTCGGGCCCGTGCACGTCGACGAACGCAGGCTTGCGGGCGCTGATCGCCTCGATCGAGACCATCACCGCGTCGCCAGGATGCGCGAAGTTTGTCGACGCGCGCACGCGGACGGTGCCCGCGTGACTGACGAAGCGAAGCCGCCGCTTGGGCCCGCTGTAGTACTTGGATTTCTCTGCGGGTGGTTGTGCGACGGGTGGCTCGGCGGGGGGTGGCTCGGCGACGGGCGGCTGCCCTTCGATCGGCGGCGCAGGCATGAGCGCGGCGAGCTCGGCGTCGCCGATCAGCCGGACCTCGAAGCGCACGACGTCCGAGCGCAGCTCGCCGTGAAAGCGGGCGAGCCCGAGCTGATCGAGCGGACCTTCGTAGAGCACCGGAGGCTGCTCGGACTTGCCGATCTCACCCGCAAACTCGCCGCTGATCAGCAGCACCTGAATGTTCGCAGGCGCCCCCTCGCGCTTGGGCCTCCATGGCTTGCCCGCGGGATCGGTGACGCGCACGAATAGCTCGTTGTCGAACCCGGCGAGCAGGCGCTCGGCCGGGCGCAGATCGATGCGGACCTCGGGCGGCTGCGGATCGGTGTCGTCGGCCCACTGCAGGATGTGGCCCGAGACCACCTGCCGACCCTTGCCCTGCTCGCGCTCGCCGACCACCGTGATCGGCAGGCGCTCGTCGAAGGGCTCGAGCCCGGTCGCGAGCGCAGGCGCGTAGTGGACGCTCAGCTCGCCCTCGCCGAGCGCCAGCTCGGGGACCGTGAAGCTGCCTTGCGAGAGCCCCGGCCCGACGCTCTCGAGCTCGGCGAGCGCGTGGTGCTGGCCCTCGGCGTCGACGGCCTCGAGCGAGACCGCAGTGTCGGGCTCGAGCGGCGCGAGCTGGCCGTCGAGGATCTGCGTGCGCACGGCCAGCTGCTCGCCGGGTGCCCACGTGCTCTCGACCTGAATGTTGACCGAGCGCTCGACCTGCCGGCTCGAGCTCCACAAGCTGCTCATGATCGCGATCGCCAACCCGATCGGCCCGAGGATCATCAAGGCCCAGTGCAAGCGCGGCGCTCGCTCACCCACGATCACGCGCTCGCTCGAGACACCAGAGGCCGAGACCCAGTCAGCCGCGGAGCGGCGTGAGGACCAATCGGACTCCTCTGCGCCGGCTGCGGCAGGGTCGGGACTGTCTTGCTCTTCCATTCGCGGTTCCGACGGTTCTCCATCCTACCCCGTCCGCTTTGCGTCGGCTCGCATGGCGGCTGCACGCACATTTTCGTATCCTCCGCGCTCACATGAAAGTCAGCGTCATCGGCACTGGATACGTGGGCCTCGTGGCCGCGGCCGCCTTCGCAGACCACGGAAACGACGTGATCTGTGCAGACATCGACGAAGCGAAGATCAAGGGGCTCGAGGCCGGCGTGATCCCGATCTACGAGCCCGGGCTCGAGCCGCTGGTCAAGCGCAACAGCGCGGCCGGACGCCTGCGCTTCACGACCAGCAACGCCGAAGCGGCCGCGCACGCCGAGGTCATCTTCATGGCCGTCGGGACCCCGAGCGGCGGCACCGACGGCGCGCCGAAGCTCGACTATTTGTTCGGGGCCGCCCGCGAGATCGCCCCGCACCTCGACGGCTTCACGGTCATCGTCAACAAGAGCACGGTGCCGGTCGGGACCGCCGAGCGAGTGCAGCGGATCATCAAGGAGCACAATCCCGCGGCCGACTTCGTGGTCGCTTCGAACCCCGAGTTCTTGAAAGAAGGCGTCGCGGTCCAGGACTTCATGCACCCCGATCGCGTGATCATCGGGACCGAGGACGAGCGCGCGCAGGAGATCCTGCATCGCCTCTACAAGCCGTTCTTCCGCACCAGCGAGCGGCTCTTGTACATGACGCCGCGCTCGGCCGAGCTGACCAAGTACGCCGCCAACGCGTACCTGGCCACGCGCATCTCGTTCATGAACGACGTCGCCAACCTCTGCGACTCGGTCGGGGCCGACGTCGAGCAGGTGCGCCTCGGCATCGGCTCGGACGCGCGGATCGGCAACAAGTTCTTGTTCCCCGGGGTCGGCTACGGCGGCTCGTGCTTCCCCAAGGACACCCGCGCGTTGATCCGAACCGCGCGC
>DATLLB010000931.1:0-6941 GCA_035538075.1 Enhygromyxa sp. | reverse complement strand
CTCTCGAAGTTGCGCATGTGCTCGGCCACGCGCTGCTCGGCCGCGGCATCGTCGATTTCCCGAAATTCGGGGTCAAGCACGGCTTGCTCATGCGCGACGACAAGTCGCGCATCGGTGGGTTTGGTGCGGTCAACGATGCGTTTCCGGGCGGCATCCTGGCCGACGAGATCCTCACGCCCGGACCCAAGCAGGTGCGCGCGCTGTTCGTGACCGGCGGCAACCCGCTGCTGACCATGGCCAACGCCGGGCGTCTGCGCGAGGCCTTTCAGAATTTGGAGCTGCTCGTGTGCCTCGACATCTTCCAGGGCGAGACCGCCTCGCTCGCGCACTGGGTGCTGCCGTGCACCTCGCCGATGCAGCGCCCGGATCTGCCGTTCATCTTTCCGCTGATGCTCGGCATGCAGTCGAAGCCGTATCTGCAGGCCACCCGCGAGGTCGTCCCGCCGCGCGGCGAGCAGCGCGATGAAGCGACGATCTACCTCGACTTGTGCAGGGCCTCCGGCCTCAACTTGTTCGGCTCGCGCGTCGCTCAGCGGCTGCTCGAGCTCGGCAAGCGGCGCCACTCCAAGCGCCACCCCGATCGCCAGCCTGCGATCCCCCAAGAATTCCTGCTCGACGTGATCCTGCGGCTGAGCGGCCAGGGCCGCTTCGCGCAGTTGCTCGCGCACCCGCACGGGCGCGCCCGCGAGCCGCATCGACACGACGACTTCCTGGGCAAGCGCGTGCTCACTCGCGACGGCAAGCTCGATCTGGCTCCGGCGCCGCTGCTGGCCGAAGCGGCCAAGCTCGAGGCCCACTTCGAGCGAGAGCGACGCGACGCCATGCGCCTCAAGCTGATCACGCGCCGGCACATCACCACCCACAATTCGTGGACACACAACCACGAAGACTTCGTGCCGAACGACAGCAACTATTTGTATGTCCACCCCGACGACGCCGCGCGGCTCGGCCTCGAGGAGGATGCGTGCGCCGACGTCCGCAGCGACACCGCGACCGTGCGCACGACGGTCAAGCTGCTCGCCGATCTCATGCCCGGCACCGTCGCGCTCCCGCACGGCTGGGGTCATCAACACGCGCGCGGGCTCTCGGTCGCAGGCAAGACCGGCGGCGTCAACGTCAACCTGCTCGCCGCCGACGGGCCCGATCGCCTCGAGCGGGTCTCGGGCATGGCGAACCTCACCGGCTTTTGCGTCGACGTCACGCCTGCCGCCGGGCCGCGCGACCCCACCAGCTGGTCGGGGATCGGCTGAGCTCAGCCGCAGCTGCGCAGCTGGATCGGCGGCGTGAACACCCGGTCGACGAAGTCGCCGATGCGGGCGATCGCTTCGTTCGCCTCCGGCAGCGCGGGCGCGAACAGGTGCCAGACGTGCCAGAGATCCTTGCCCACTTCGATCTCGACCTCGACGCCTGCATCGGAGGCACGCTCGGCCAGCCGCGTCGAGTCGGCGAGCAGGATCTCTTGCTCACCGACGTGGATCAGCATCGGCGGCAAGCCATGGAGATCCGCCCACAGCGGCGAGGCCAACGGATGCGACGGATCAGCGCCGCCGAGGTAGGTGTCGCGGACCACGGGCACCGCCTGCGGCCGCAGCCAGGGATCGATCTCGGCATGGGTCACGAGGCTCGCACCCGTCAGCGTCAGATCGGTGAACGGCGACAGCAGCACCAGCGCTCGCGGCATCGGTAGCCCTCGATCCCTGGCGAGCAGCACGGTCGAGAGCGCCAAGTTGCCGCCCGCCGAGTCGCCCGCCACCACGATCTCGTCCGCTCGCAATCCGCCCTCGAGCAGGCTCGCGTAGACCTGCACGAGGTCCTCGAGGCCGGCCGGAAACGGGTGCTCGGGCGCCAGCCGATACTCCGGCAGGATGACCTCGGCGTTGCACGCCACGCTCAGCCGCGCGCACAGGGCTCGATGGGAGTTGCACGATCCCATCACGAAGGCTCCGCCATGAACGAAGAGCACCACACGCTGCGCCTGCCCGGCGAGCATCAGTCGCTCGACGGGGACACCCGCGATCGCGGTGCGCTCGACCAGCAATCCTGCTGGCATTTCCGCCTCTGCCCCCATTCCATCCAGCACTGCGCGTTGTGTACCGATGTCGGCATCGGCAAAGAGCGGCGCAATGTCTCGAATGAGGATCGTGCGCACTTGATCGCGAGCGGTGATGTGTTGCATGGGGAGGAGCCTCCTCTCCTTCAGTGGCACGACTTTGGCCCCTGGGCCCATCTTTTTTACGGTTTTTTGCTGTACTGCAGATCACTCGATGATCCAAGTGAAACGCCGGAGCGTGGCTCAATCCGGGGTCGCTGTAACACTGCACAAATATCAAAATGCCAGCGGCCGTCGAGCGCGCGTATTCGTGCACTGTGGGTACCGGCAGCCTCGACACCTTTGTGATAAGCAGGCCGCCGCGATGCCCACGCTGGCCTTGCTCACCTTCACCCTCGCCGCCCTGATCGCCGGGTTGATCGTCGGTGCGCTGCTCAACCGCACCGCGTTCGAGCGCCGCATCGACGCCGAGGTGGCCGAGCTGTTCGCCGAGATCGAGACGATGCCGACCTACTACTCGGAGCGCGAGCTCGAGGGTCTGCCCGAGCCGGTCCAGCGCTTCTTTCGTCGCAACCTGCAGGAGGGCGCGCCGCATCAGTCGTGCGTGCGCACGCGCGAGGCCGGTCGCGTTCGGCAGCGACCCGGGCAGCCGTGGACGGAGTTCGTCGCCGAGCAATACGTGGTCGCGAGCACGCCCGCGCTGCTGTGGTTCGCGCGCCTGCGTCCGCTCCCGCTCGTGTGGGTCGACGCGCGAACGCTGTACCTGCGCAGCCGCGGGCACACGCTGGTCAAGCTGCTGAGCTCGCTCAGCTCGGTCAATCAGAGCGACGACGCGACCCGGCGGGCGGTGTTGGTCAACTACATCGCCGAGCTCGCGCTGCTGCCCGGCGGATTGCTGCCCGCCGACGACCGCACGTGGGAGCCGATCGGCGAGCATGCGGCCAAGTTCAGCCTGCGCGACGGCGAGCTGCGCGTCGCCGGAGTCTTTCATTTCGACGAGCTCGGCAACGTCCTGCGCTTCGAGAGCGAGGAGCGGCCGTACCTGGGCGAGCAGAAGCCCAGCAGCGCGCGCTGGGTGGTCCGCTACGCCGAGCACCGCAGCTTCGGCGAGCTGCAGCTGCCGACCCGCATCGACGTGGAGTGGCAGCTCGACGAGCAGACCTTTCAGTACGTCGAGCGCACCCTCGAGGCGATCGAGCTCGATGTGCCGCGGCGCTTCGGTGCCGCCGAAGCTCGTCCGCGCAACGACGCGGCGACGGCCTGAGCCCGGTCAGATCGCGGGCCCCGCCTGCTAGCCTGACCTGCATGTGGGTCGACGAGATCCTCATCCTGCTGGTCATTGCAGGCATGCTGCTGCTGTTCGGCCGCGGCCTCAGCCGCACGGGTTGGTTCGGCGGCTCGCGCAGCGTCAGCAGCGGAGCGGCGAGCTTTCTCGGCGAGCTCGACCACATGCTCAACCCGCAGCGCCCGACGATCGAGGACATCCGTCACGCCAAGGAAGACGACGACGAGCAGGACGAGCAGGGCGATCCGCCGGACGATCCGGCGGACGCTCCGGCGGAGAGTCCGTCGGACTTGGCGAGTCGTTGATCTTCGCGTCAGCTCGCTCGTTTGTTTCGCGACCGACCGCGAGGTGTGTAGTCAATCGACACCCACCGAAACGATCGAGTCCCGATGTATGCGCATTTATCACGTTCGCTATCGCCCGGCGTGAGAGTGAGCATTTGCTGGGCGGCACTACATGATTTGCGGCGCGCTTCTCTCCGCAAATCAATGGCACCGAGCGCCGATTGTAGGGGGCGAAGTCGATCAGCGATATGCGCGACCTGCACACTCCCGAGCTCGCCATGGTGAAGAGCCAAAATCGGCTCGGTCAGCAAAAAAATTTTTGACAGTGCGGCCGGAACACACATCTAACGACGTTGTGGAGCGCGTTTTCGCCCGGCGCGCAGGTAGCACTGGTCCGAAGGACCGCTGCCCGAAAGGCCACTAGGCCGGTCTTTGCAAGCGAACTCGCAAATTCGCTCGACCGAGTGCAAGTAGTTGGTGAAATGCGCACACCTAGGAATCGCCTGTAATTATTGCCCCTGCACTGCAACGCGAGTTACGGCGAATCTGTAATAATTGGTCCATTGCGAATGGGCGAGCAGCGCGAATCAGAGCAGTACTTGCTCGGCCATCGCGGCATGGCAGGTTGCCATCATGACTGCTCGCTCGACCTCGGTTGCTCTCGCGCTGCTGCTCGCCCTCGTCGGTTGCGACACCGACACTGACCTCTCGGATGACACCCTTCGCTCGGGAGGACACGGCCATCACGGTCACGGTCATGGCCATCACGGTCACGGAAACGGTCACGGTCACGGTCACGGACACGGCCACGGCCACGGACCCAAGGGTCCCATCTACCCCGACGCCGACTGGAAGGTGGGCGACCCCGAGAAGCACGGTCTCTCCGAGGAAGGGCTGGCGGACATGGCGGCCGTCGCAGAGGGGTGGGGTACGTCGTGCATGATGGTGATCCACGACGGTGTGTTGGTCGGTGAGTGGTACTGGGATGGATACGATCGACACACCAAGATCTCGAACGTGTTCTCGGCCACCAAGTCGATTACCAGCACGCTGGTGGGCATCGCTCAGGACGAGGGCGACCTCCACATCAACGAGAGCGCGGCCAACTACATCGACTCCTGGGAGGACACGCCCAGCGAAGAGGTCAAGATCCGCCACCTGCTCTCGAACGCCTCCGGCCGGTTCTGGAGCTTCGAGAGCGACTACTTCGGGTTGATGCCGGCGCCGGACCAGACCGCGTATGCCCTGGGTCTGCAGCAGCAGTTCGAGCCGGGCGAGGTGTGGGAGTACAACAATGCGGCGATCCAGACGCTCGCGACCGTGCTCGAGAACGCGACCGGTGAGGACCTCGCCGACTACGCCGAAGAGAAGCTGTTCGAGCCGATCGGTGCCAGCGCCACCATCGGCTTCGATCCCTCCGGCAAGCCGCTGGCCTACCAGGGCCTGAGCGCCTCGTGTGACGACATGGCGCGGTTCGGCTATCTCGCGCTGCGCGAGGGTCGGTGGAAGAACAAGCAGGTCGTCTCCAAGCAGTGGCTCAAGAAGGCGACCAAGTCCTCGACCGATCTCAACGACGCCTACGGCTACCTGTGGTGGCTCAACCGCGAGGGCAACATCGTCGAGCCGTCGTTCCCCGAGCGGGTCGAGTACGAAGGTCAGCTGGTGCCCGCGGCCTCGGACAAGGTGTTCACGGCCCTCGGCGCGTTTGGTCAGCTCGTGATCGTCGACCCCGAAGAGGAGTACGTGATCGTCCGGCTCGAGAACATCCCCGATGTGAATGCCGCGCTGGCGACCTGCCCGGATCCGAAGGGACTGTCGCAGCTCGAGGAGATCCTGACCGCGTTCGAGGCCGCGAAGATCTGACCGAGTCGTCGTAATTGGGCTCGATTCTGAGCGCGCAGAAACGGATCGGTTGGTGGCGATTTCGCCCCCAACCGATCCGTTTTTCAATGCGTCTGTAATTATTTACACGCACACGGATGTGTTTTGATCACGAATCGACTCGTGATAGGGTGCCACATGGCCATCCGCTCGTATCCGCTCGCGCTCGCCCTACTGTCCGTCTTTTCCGGTAGCGATGCCGAGCTCGATGCGCCAGCCGAGCACTCGCAAGGGCACGGGCACGCCCACGGTCACGGGAATGGGAATGCGCACGGGCATGGAAATGGAAATGGACACGGTGGTCACATCTACCCCGACCCCGATTGGACCACCGAGGCGCCCGAGCAGCATGGATTGTCGGCGGACGGCCTGCAGGCCATGGCCGCCGCTGCCGATCAGCTCGACAGCTCGTGCTTGATGGTCATCCACGACGGCGTGCTGGTGGGGGAATGGTACTGGGACGGGTTCGATCGCAACACCGACGTGGTCAACCTGTTCTCGGCGACCAAGTCGATCACGAGCACGCTGGTCGGCATCGCCCAGACCGAGCACACGCTGCAGGTCGAGCAGACGGCGGCGAGCTACATCCCGCGCTGGGTGAACACCGACAGCGCGCGCGTCACCGTCCGCAACCTGATCTCGAATGACTCGGGGCGGTTCTGGAGCTTCGAGAGCGACTACGTGACCGGCCTGCTGCCCGCGCCCGATCAGACCGCGTACGCAATCGCGCTATCGCAGCAACACGAGCCTGGCGTCGTGTGGGAGTACAACAATGCGGCGATCCAGACGCTGGCCGTGGTGCTGTCGCAGTCGACAGGTCAGGACATCCTCCGCTTCGCGCAGGACCAGCTGTTCGATCCGATCGGGGCGTCCGCGCGGATGGGCCAGGATCCTTCGGGCGGTGCGTTGGCGTATCAGGGCGCGACCGCGTCGTGCAGCGACATGGCGCGGTTCGGATATCTCGCGCTGCGCGAAGGCCAGTGGAAGGGCGAGCAGATCGTCCCCAAGCAGTGGCTCGAGCAGGCGACCCAGCCGTCGACCGAGCTCAACGACGCGTACGGATACATGTGGTGGCTCAACCGCAAGGGGCACGTGGTCGAGCCGTCGTTCCCCGGACGCGTGGAGTACGACGGGCAGCTGGTCCCGGGCGCTTCCGAGGAGCTGTTCTTTGCGATCGGGGCGTTCGGTCAGCTGATCATCGTGGACCCCAAAGACGAATACGTGATCGTTCGTCTGCAGAACATTCCAGACCTCAACGTGGGGTTTGCGACCAGCGTGGACCCGGTCGGAATGAAGCAACTTCGTGCGATCGTCACCGCGTTCGAGGACGCGAAGACCTCCAAAAAGAAGAAGAAAAAAGCACCGAAGTGAGCGGCCGCTGCACTCGCCGCAGTGAGCGCTTTCGACGCTCGCCCTGCGGCGCGCCGCGACAAACCCGGTG
>DATLLB010000930.1:0-3764 GCA_035538075.1 Enhygromyxa sp. | reverse complement strand
GCCGCCCAGAGCCCCAGCGGGCCGATCCCGGCGCAGAGATCGAGGACGCGTTTGGGTGGACGCTCGGCGCGACTCAGGATCGCCTCGGCGACCCCGAGCAGCGCACGCGTGCCGGCATCGAGCTCGCGCCGCGAGAACACGCCCGGTCGACTGTGCAGCACCAGCTCGCCCAGCGCCGGGTCGCGCAATCCATAGTGAGCCGTGCTGAGCTCGGTCGCGAGCGCGGCGTCGAAGTCGGGACCACGCACGCCGATCCACAGGTGATAGCCACGATCACGCGCGCCGACCTCGACCGCCGCATCGCCGAGCAGCGCACGCATGGTGCGACCGAGACTCTTGCCGCCCTTTTGCTTGCGCACGGCGCAGTAGAGGCGGCCGCCCTCGCGCAGTCCGAGCGCCGCGGTGGCGAGGCACTCTTCGGAGAAATCCTTGCCGAGGTGCGCGCGAGGCCAGACGACTGCAGCGTTGAATTGAAGGTCACCATACGCCGGCGGAGAGCTCGCCTCAGCGCGGCCGAGATCGGCGATGCAGCGATTCGACGCGGAGCAGCCAGTGCGCTCGCGCACGTCGAGGATCAGCCGCGTGGCTCCGCCACGCAATCCTGGCAGCTCGCCGCAGTGGACCAAGAGCAGCTGCTCGGGATCCACGTCGGCGACCGCTCGTGCCAGCATTCGAATGCCGGGATCATCCGGGTTGAGCCCCTCGGGGCTGTCCGAATCCGTCTCGAGGGCAGCTTCGGCGGACTGCGCTCCGGACTGGTCTCGACTGCGTGGCCTTCGTGCCATTGCGGTCACCTTCGCTCAACTCCCGCAACTCGTCACGACCGTGGTCGTAGTAGACCATCGCCGATCCTCGTGTTAGTGGTTCCGCGTCCCTGCCAAGCGCCGGTGAACGCGGCGGGCAGCGGGGAACGGGCGCCAGACAATCTTCAGGTCGGTCGGAGCTTGTCCGGCCAGCTGTTCGTGCGCCCGCAATTCGCCTCGGCTCGTGTCCTTCACGCCCCACTCGTGGGCTGGGCGCGGCTGACAATTCGAGATCGCGCGATCGAATCGCGCAATTCGTTGGAGCGAACGCTTTGAGCCAGCTCGACAATTTGCTTCCCATGCTCGAACCCGAGGCGTTGGTCCGGGTTGCCAGCCCCAAAGCCATGAAGGCTGGTCAAGAGCTGTTCAAGAACGCGTCGGTGACCGACATCGTGGTCGACGGCGAGATCGTCCGCGGCAAGGTCAAGGGCAGCCATCCGCTGCCGCACACGCCCACGCTCAAGCGCACGACGGTGTCGGGCAAGCCGGCCAAGCTCGAGGCCTCGTGCACGTGCCCGACCTTCATGGATGGCTGGGAGAAGATCTGCCATCACGCCGTCGCGCTCGCGCTCGAGCTGCGCAAGCAGTACCTGGCCGGCGGCGAGCTGACGATGACGCAGAACCCGTGGGTCGCGGACGCCGACGCGCAGAGCCGCAACCGCTATCAGATCGAGCCGCGCGGCGGGGTCTGGCACGTCAGCGTGTTCGGGACCGGCTCCGCGGTGGCGATCGCCAAGCGCAGCCGCAAGGGCATGGCCGAGGTCGACAAGCTCATCCAGCACTATCTGGATCAGGGCATCGACGAGACCGACGACGGCGCGCACGTGCTCGAGGATCCGGCGCTGGCCGGCATGCTGTACTTCGCGCGTCAGGCCTCGGTGTCGATCAAGGGCGTCGGCAAGCTCAGCTTCGTGCCCGAGCCATTGGTGTTGCGCGTCGAGGCCACCACCCGCGGCGCCGATCATCGCGTCGAGCTGCGCGCGTTCCTGCAGCACGAGCGCAGCGATCGCAACTTCGAGATCGACAAGGGCCGCGTCATCGCCGGCGCGCCGACGTGGTTTCTGTGGCCCGAGAGCTCGGAGATCTTCTTGGTGCCCGACACCCCGCCGTGGACGCTCGAGGCTGTGGCCAAGCGCCCGGTGATCGTGATGGACGCGAGCGTCGCGGCCGAGGAGATGGACAAGATCAGCGACCGCTTGCAGGCGGTCGGCGTGCCGCAGCGCGACGTCCACAAGCTGGCCAGCGACTCGCGCGAGGTCGACAATTTCATCGTCACGCTCGACGGCGGCGCCAGCAAGATCGCCGTCACGCTCTCGGCTCGCTATCAGAACGTCACGCTCGCAATCTCCGGGCAGGATCCGGAGTCGGCTCGCTACACGGCGACCATCGGCGACGAGACCATAGCGTTCTACCGCGACATCGAGGCCGAGCGTCGCGCCCGGCAGGTGCTGTTCGACGGCAAGCTGCGCTGGAGCGAGGCCGATCAGGCCTTCATCGCGCTCGGGGACGCGGCCATCGAATTCATCATCGCCGGGATCCCGCTGCTGCCCGAGCGCTGGGAGAAGAAGGTGCCCAAGCTGCCCAAGCTGCGCAGCAAGTCACCGTCGCCGCGGGTGTCGGTGTCGAGCGCGGGCGGGTCGGTGCTCGACGTCGAGGCGCTGGTCGACGTCGAGGGCGAGACCGGGCTGATCTCGTTCCGCGATCTGTTGCGGTGGCTGCATGAAGGTCGTCGCTGGGTCGAGCTCGCCGATGGATCGGTGGTCAAGCTCGATCCCAAGATCCTCACGCCGATCGCCGAGGCGGCCGGCTCGATGCAGTTCGACAAGGACGGCAAGGCCGAGATCAGCACGCTCGAGCTCGGCACGCTCGCGCGGCTGCTGCAGGAGGTCCCGACGTCCGACGTCGCCAAGGACGTGCGCAAGCTGATGTCGAACATGACCGGCACGAGCGCGGCCAAGGCTCCGAAGAAGGCCAAGGCGCTCAACGCCAAGCTGCGCGACTACCAGAAGTCCGGCTTCGCCTGGCTATGGCAGCTACACGAGAACCAGATGGCCGGAATCCTGGCCGACGACATGGGTCTCGGCAAGACCGTGCAGGCGCTCGCGCTGCTCACGAAGGCGAAAGAGACCGACGGGGACATGCCTTCGCTGATCATCGGCCCCACGTCGGTGCTCGGCGTCTGGCGGCAGGAGGTCAAGAAGTGGGCGCCGAGCTTGTCGATCCTGGTCTGGCACGGGGCCGAGCGAGCGGAGAATCGGCGGCTGCTCAAGAAGACCGACGTGGTCGTGACCAGCTACGCGATCTTGCGGCGCGACATCGACGAGCTGACCAAATTTCGGTTTCGGTACGTGATCCTGGACGAGGCCCAGTACATCAAGAATTGGACCACGAGCACGGCCAAGTCGGCGAAGCAGCTCAAGGCCGATCATCGCCTCGCGCTGACCGGTACGCCGGTCGAGAACCACCTCGTCGATCTCTGGGCAATCTTCGATTTCCTCGCCCCGGGCTTCCTCGGCAAGCTCAGCGAATTCCAGAAGAACTACGTCAAGCCGATCGAGGACAACGACCTCAAGGCGCTCGAGAACCTGCGCGCACGCATCCGCCCGTTCGTGATGCGGCGGCGCAAGGAAGACGTCGCCTCCGAGCTGCCGCCGAAGACCGAGCAGACCATCTTGGTGCAGTTCGGCCGCAGTCAGCTGGCGCTCTACAACCGGATCCTCAAGGCGGCGAAGTCCGAGATCGACCTGCGCATCGGCGAGGTCGGGCTCGAGAAGTCGCAGATGACGATCCTCGCCGCGCTCACGCGCCTGCGTCAGATCTGCACCGACCCGCGCCTGCTCAACCTGCCCGAGGGCACCGCGGTCCCGCCCTCGGCCAAGCTCGAGGCCTTCCGCGAGCTGATCGCCGAGTGCGTGGGCTCGGGTCGCAAGGTGCTGGTGTTCTCGCAGTTCGTCGAGATGC
>DATLLB010000929.1:0-6438 GCA_035538075.1 Enhygromyxa sp. | reverse complement strand
GCGCAGGCGCTTCGCCGGCCGTGAGGCCGAGCTCGACGCGGCCATTGTCGCGCTCGAGACCGAGCTCTTCAGCCCGACCGAGCGCCGCCGAATTCGCGCGATCGAGCGGATGAACACGGCCGAGTGACGGCTCGCGGCGGTACGGGATTTGCTGGCTGGTTCGAGCATGCAGATCCAAACCATCATGACCAAGCCGGTCCAGGTCTGTCGCAGCAACCAGTCGGCGCAGTCGGCTCTCCGCTTGATGCGGGACCACGACTGCGGGTGCATCGTGATCGTCGATCACGACGCGATCGTCGGCATCGTGACCGACCGCGACATCGCGCTGGCGGCCGCCGAGGCCGACAAGAGCCCGTCTCAGCTGCGGCTCTCGCAGATCATGACGACCAACGTGTTCGTCGTGGGCCCCCACACTCCGATCGAGGAGGTCGAAGCGATGATGAGCGAGCAACGGATCCGCCGGATCCCCGTCGTCGATCAGGACGGGCGGCCGGCCGGGATCGTGAGTCTCAATGACATTGCGCGCGCAGCTGCGGCGCACAGCTGGAAGTCGAACGACGGGCTCACGGCCCGCAGCGTCGCGGCGACGCTGGCCGCGATCTGTTCGGAGACCGGCTCACAGGCACGCGCGGTCTGAGCCGATATCCGGGATAATCCGCGGGCATGACCGCGGACGCACTCGACATCGCCGTCGCCCAGCTCAACCCCGTGGTCGGCGACATCGCCGGGAACTTGGCGCTCGCCAAGCAGGCGGTCGCGGAGGCGGGCCAGCGCGGCGCCGATCTGGTGCTGTTCACCGAGTGCTTCTTGTCCGGCTATCCGCCTGAGGATCTTGTCATGAAGCCGGCGTTCCTGGCCGACTGCGAGGCGGCCGTCCACACGCTCGCGCGCGAGACCAGCGACGGGCCGGGCATCATCATCGGCGTCCCGCTGCAGCGCGAGACTGGTCGGCACAACGCGGCGGTGGTGATCGATCGCGGTCGGGTGGTGGGCGAGTGCTACAAGGTCGACCTGCCGAACTACGGTGAGTTCGACGAGAAGCGGGTGTTCGTGGCCGGGCCGCCGCCGCGGCCGGTCGACTTTCGCGGCGTGCGGATCGGCGTGCCGATCTGCGAGGACATCTGGGGTGACCTCGGGGTCTGCAAGACGCTGGCCGACGCGGGCGCGGAGCTCTTGCTGGTGCCGAATGGGTCGCCGTACCATCGCGGCAAGATCCCCGTGCGTCGTGAGGTGGTCCTGCGGCAGGTCGCCGAGACCAAGTTGGCGATGATCTACGCCAATCAAGTGGGCGGCCAGGACGAGCTGGTGTTCGACGGGGCCTCGTTCGCCATCGACGTGGACCAGACCCTGGTCGTGCAGATGGCCCAGTTCGAGCCGCAGCTCCAGCTCACGCACTGGCAGCGCGAGGCCGGCCGCTTCCGTCAGCGCGGCTTCGGGCTGCACGCTGAGCTGCCCGACCCGACCTCAGCAGATTACCGCGCGTGCATGTTGGGCCTGCGCGACTACGTCAACAAGAACGGGTTCGAGAAGGTGCTGCTCGGGCTCTCGGGCGGCGTCGACTCGGCGATCTGTGCCGCGCTCGCGGTCGATGCCCTGGGTCCCGAGCGCGTCTGGACGATCATGCTGCCGTACAAGTACACGGCCAGCTCGTCGCTGACCGACGCGCAGGCGTGCGCCAAGGCGCTCGGTTGTCGCTACGACGTGGTGCCGATCGGCGAGCCGGTCGAGGGCTTCAAGCATGCGCTGGCCGAGCTGTTCGCCGGCACGCGCGAGGACGTGACCGAGGAGAACCTGCAGAGTCGGGCGCGCGGCACCATGCTGATGGCGCTGTCCAACAAGTTCGGCGCGATGGTGGTGACGACCGGCAACAAGTCGGAGGTCTCGGTTGGCTACTCGACGCTCTACGGCGACATGAACGGCGGGTTCAATCCCATCAAGGATCTCTACAAGATGCAGGTCTATGCGCTGTGCCGCTGGCGAAACGCGAACGTGCCGGCCGGCGCGCTCGGGCCTGCGGGCGAGGTGATTCCACAGAGCATCCTCGCGAAGGCCCCGTCGGCGGAGTTGCGCGCCGGCCAGGTCGACCAGGACTCGCTGCCACCCTATCCGGTGCTCGACGACATCCTCGAGTGTCTGGTCGAGAACGAGATGGGCGTGGACGAGATCGTCGCGCGCGGTCACGATCGGGCGCTCGTCCACCGGATCGAGCACATGCTCTACACGGCCGAGTACAAGCGCCGGCAAGCGGCGCCGGGCGTGAAGATCACTCGCAAGCACTTTGGTCGGGACCGCCGCTATCCGATCACCAACCGCTACCGCGACGTGTGAGCCGGGCGAAAAGCTAGCGTGTCGATCGGCCGTCGTGTCTGCGACGCTCGCCGCATGCCCAACATCGTCTACAGCGGCCGGGCGCGCGAGAGCTCGTGGCGGCGGGTGGCGACCGCGTTCTGGCGTCCGCCGCAGGACCCCAGCATCTACGGGCTGCTCGACTACGACGCGCGAGCACTGCTCGCCCGCGTGGAGGCGCTGAAGGCCGCGGGCCATCGCGTGACCGTGACGCACGTGGTCGCGCGGGCCATGGCGGAGGCGCTGGCTCGGCACCCGGAGTGCAACGTGGTGCTGCGGAGGCGACGGATCTGGCAGCGCGCGAGCGTGGACGTGTTCCTGCAGGTCGCGGTGCCGAGCGAGAGCGGCGAGCTCGGCGAGGCCGAGCTGTCGGGCGTGAAGATCGAGCGCGCCGACCAGCTCGATCTGGTCGCGTTCGCGGCTGCGGTCGACGACGAGGTCGCGCGCGTGCGAGCGCATCGCAACCTGGAGATCGATCGCAGTCGGCGACAGATGGCTCGCCTCCCGCGGCTGCTGCTGCGACCGATCCTGCGCCTGAGTCAATGGTTGACGGTCGGGCTCAACCTCGATCTCGCGCGTCTCGGGGTCGCGCGCGATCCATTTGGCTCGGTCTCGATCACCAGCATCGGCATGTGGGGGCTCGAGACTGCGTTTGCGCCGTTGCTGCCGGTCGCAGGGCCGCCGCTGCTGCTGACGGTCGGCGCGATCAAGCAGCGAGCCGTGGTCGACGACGACGGCCAAGTGGTCGCGCGGCCGGTCTTGCGGATCGGCGGCACCTTCGACCATCGCTTGCTCGATGGCTATCAGCTGTCGGTGCTCGCTCGCGAGCTGCAGCAGCTGATCGAGCGCGACGTCGATCAGCTCTGACCCCGAGTAATTGCTGCCGGACCGGCTCCAGCGCCGCGCGAGCTCCCTCCACGCCGTCGAGTGTCCGAGCGCGGACGTCGAGTCATGCTCGAGATCATGCTCGACCTTCGCATGGTTCCAATCACGGTGGTTGTCGGCGCGCTGCTCTCCGGCGGCTGCGACGGCGGTGATCGTGGCGAGGCCCAGGAGTTTCCGCAGGTGCACTCCGACGCGCCGCACGATCACGATCCGCAGCTCGATGCCGATGAGGCCGAGACACTCGCCGACCAGAACCACGCGCTGACCTTCGATCTCTATCACCAGCTGCGCGACGGGGAGGCGGCCGATCGTGGCTTCTCGATCTCCGCGTACAGCATCCACGGCGCGTTCGGGATGCTCTACGCGGGCACGGTCGAGCCGGCCCGCGGGGAGATGGCGAGCACGCTGCACTTCTCGCTCGCGGGCGAGCGGCAGCACGTCGCCCACAACTGGCTCGACGCGCAGCTGGCCGCGCGCAACCTCCCGGCCGAGAATTTCGAGTGGGGCGATCTGGCGGCCGTCGAGCTGCACACCGCCAATGGTGTGTGGGTGCTCGACGACTACGCCGAGCTGATCGCCCGCGAGTACCTCGACACGCTCGCGCAGCACTACGGCGCGGGCGTGTTCCTCGGCCAGTTCGACGTGCGACCCGAGCAGGAGCGCGAGGCCATCAACGCCTGGGTGTCGAAGCACACCGCCGCGCTGATCCCCGAGCTGTTTCCGATGGGGTCGATCAAGCAGGCGACCACGCTGGTGCTGGTCAACGCGCTGTACCTGAAGGCGCCGTGGGCCAAGCCCTTCAACGCGCAGGCGACCGAGCCGGCGCCGTTTCACAGGCTCGACGGCTCGATGAGCGAGGTCGAGATGATGCGGCAAGAGGCGCTGCGGAGCGACTATGGCGAGGGTCCGGGCTGGCAGGCCGTCGCGCTGCCGCTGCGCGGCGACGCGCTCGAGCTGCTGATCATCGTGCCCGAGGACTTCGCCGACTTCGAGGCCAACGTCGACGCCGAGGCGCTCGCCAACGTGCGCGCGAGCATGGCCCCGACGGTCGTGAGCGTCGGGCTGCCCAAGTTTCGGCTCGAGGCGCAGCTCGAGCTGACCGACGAGCTGCAGGCGCTCGGCATGGTCAGCCCGTTCGTCGACGACCGCAGCTTCGACGCGATCCTCGAGCGGCTCGGGATCATCACGACGGTCGTGCACCAGACCGTGATCGAGGTCGACGAGAAGGGGGTCGAGGCCGCGGCGGCGACCGGGATCGTGATCACCAAGACCGTCGCGCTGATCCCCAAGGCCGAGATCGTCGTCGACCGGCCGTTCATGCTGGCGATCCGCGACGCGCCGACCGACACGCTGCTGTTCTTCGGCCGCGTGCTCGAACCCTGACCGAAGCCCGGAATTTCGCCTATGCTCGGGCCATGGTGCGCCGCACTGCACTCTCGCTCTCCCTTCCCTTTCTGATCCTCGCCTGCACCACACCGGCCGCGGACGAGGAATCGACCACCTACGACGCCGCGGGTGACGAGACCGAGGTCGGCAACGAGGAGGAAGAGGAGGGCGAGGAGGGCCCAGGCGAGTGCGGCGATGGATCGGTCGACTCCGACGAGGAGTGCGATCTGGGCTCGGAGAATTCGCCGACCGGCGTGTGCACGCCCGAGTGCACGATCGCCGAGTGCGGCGACGGGCTGGTCTACGAGGGCTTCGAGGAGTGTGACGACGGCAACGCGATCAACACCGACGACTGCGTGCTGGGCTGCAAGCTGGCCAGCTGTGGTGACGCCTACCTGCACGAGGGCGTCGAGACCTGCGACGACGGCAACGACGATCCGGCGGACGGCTGCAATTCGATGTGCCTGCCGGGCGCCTGTGGCGACGGGGTGATCCAGGACGGCGAGCAGTGCGACGACGGCAACGACGTGACCAGCGACGACTGCCCGGCCTGCCAGCTGGCCTTCTGCGGCGACGGCCACGTGCAGCTCGGGCTCGAGCAGTGCGACGACGGCAACCAGCTCGACAACGACGGCTGCTTGCCGACCTTCTGCACGCCGGCCGAGTGCGGCGACGGCTTCGTCTACGAGGGCGTCGAGGAGTGCGACGACGGCAACACCATGGCCAACGACGCGTGCACCGACGTCTGCACCACGGCGTTTTGCGGTGACGGGGTCAAGCAGCAGGGCGTCGAGGAGTGCGACGACGGCAACGACGTCGATCAGGACTTCTGCACCAACGACTGCATCTCGCTGCTCTACTGGGTCGAGGGGCCGCAGCTCGACGTGCCCGAGGACATGCTCGGCGGCTGGGAGGAGTGCTTCACCGACAACTACGGCAGCTACTCGGTTGGCCTGACCAACACGATCCTCGGCATGCAGTGCACGGGCAGCAAGCTGCTGATCGGCTGTCGGCCGGTCAACTCGACCACGTTCACGCTGCTGGCCATGGGCGAGCGCGCGGACGTCACTCATAACCTGGGCCAGCAGGCGTTCTCGACCCACGAGGCCAATGGGGTCGGCTGGTATTACAGCACCGACTGGTCATGGGGCTTCGTGCTCGGTGGCGATCCGGTGAACCGCAACTCCTGCGACGTCGAGGAGGTCAACTCGCAGTACCGGATGTGCTGGCACACCGGTGGCGATGCGATCAACGAGGGCTATCGCTGCGGCAACCAGTATCCGTGGATGGACTACGAGCGCGTCATCATGCATGCCGATTAAGCCCGGCTACTTAGCCCCCCCGCGGCCGGCTTAGTTTGAGCCGCGTGCGGCCGCTTCGCGGCCGTTCGCTCGCTCCGCGAGCGAAGCGGATCGGTTCGGGGTTTTGATCGGACGTAGTGCCCCCCGTTGGGGGGCTATTTAGCTTGCCCGCGGCCGGCTTAGTGTGGGTCGCGGGCGGCGGCTATTTAGCCCCCGCGGGCGGCCGTTCCCTCGTTGCGGCACCATCGCGCGGCGGCTTCGTAGTCGGCGCGCGAGCGCAAGACCGAGCGTACGAACAGCTCGGAGAACAGCTCGACGCGCGCGGCGTGATCACGCAGATCGAAGCCCGGAGGCAGTGGCGTGGGGGCGAACACCAGGCGACGCGCGACCGCGTTGCCCTCGATGCGTGGGGCGCTGACGGCCGGAGGCGCGAGCCAGCGCTGCAGCCATGCGGCCGGACCTCGCGGTGGTTGGCGCGGGGCTTGGCCCGAGCTCGGCCGATCGCCGACGAGGTGGTGGG
>DATLLB010000928.1:0-2025 GCA_035538075.1 Enhygromyxa sp. | reverse complement strand
CCCGCAGCGCTCGCTCGACAGCTTTGCGTGGGAGCTTCGCCAGGGGATGCGCGCGCGCGCGACCGTGCTCGGCGACACCGGTGACAGCAGCCCCGCGGGCTGGGAGTCGCCGCTGGGGAGCAACGATGTCCACGTGATCATCACGGCGCTGGCCCCCGATACGGCTCGACTCGACGCGACGCTCGTGCGCATGCGCGAGGCGCTTCAGGGGCTACGCGGGATCGAAGCGATCTGGCGGCAGGACTGCTACTCGCCGCTCACTGGCAGGGAGCACTTCGGATACAAGGACAACATCGGTCAACCGGCCATCGAAGGGAGCGGCATCCCGGGCAGCAATCCCCGCGAGCTACCGCTGAAGGCCGGCGAGTTCGTACTCGGATACCCGGATGAGACAGGCGGGTTGCCGCCGATGCCGTGGCCCGACGTGCTCGGTCGCAACGGCACCTACGTGGCGTTTCGCAAGCTCCATCAGCGGGTCGCCGCGTTTCGTCGGTACCTCGAGGCGAACGCCAGCGACATGGCCGACGCGGAGCTGCTCGCGGCGAAGATGATGGGACGGTGGCGAAGCGGCGCCCCGCTGGCGCTGTGTCCCATGCACGACGATCCCGCCTTGGGCGCCGACTCGCAGCGCAACAACGACTTCGCGTATGGCGACGACGCGATCGGCTACCAGACACCCATCGGCGCGCACATTCGACGGGCGAACCCACGCGACTCGGCGATCGCCGGCGTCGCTCGGCTGCACCGCATGATTCGGCGTGGAACGGTCTACGGCCCCGAGCTTGCCGAGGGCGTGCGCGAGGACGACGGGGTCGATCGCGGGTTCATGTTCGCGTTCATCGGCGCGCACCTCGGTCGGCAGTTCGAGTTCGTCCAATCGGAGTGGATCCAAGAAGGCGACGCGTTCGGGCTCGGCGATGCGAAGGACCCGATCGTCGGGGCGCACGATGGGGCTGGTTCGTTCTCGATCGCGAAGCGGCCGATTCCGAGGGTCTTGCGTGGCCTGCCGCAGTTCGTCGTCACTCGCGGCGGCGCGTATGGGTTCATGCCTGGGTTGCGTGCGTTGCAGTGGCTGGCCGATCCCCAGCCAGCGTAGGGCAGGGCTCAGGGCGTCCTCGCTTCGACGAGCCTCGGTGCGCCGCGGAGATCGTAGCCGTCGAGCCGGTTGCGATAATAGAACAGCAAGTTGGCGTCGCCGACGTGCAGCCGGACGCCGCGCCGCTCGACGACCTGGCGCGTGTGGTAGGTGCCGAAGCTGCGGAGCGCGGCGCGGATCAGGCCGCGGATCTGATTGTCGGACGCGGCCTCGTCGACGATCTGGCTGAGCCGGATCTGGTCGCTGCGGCTGCGGGCGGCCAGCTCGGTCAGCAGGGCCTCGAGCTCGGCCTCGACCTCGGGCAGCGCGAGGCTCTGCTCGGGGCCGATCGAGCCGAGCAGCCGGTAGAGGTCGAGCTCGGGCCGCGCGCGGCGAAACAGCTCGAAGCAGGCGAACGCGAGCACGTGGGTCGAGTGGATGACGTTCTCGCGCTCGAACTCGTGGATGATCTGCTGCTCGAGCGAGCGGGTGTACTCGGCGTCGCGCACCGGATCTTCGACGATCTCGCCGCCGACCTCGAGGTAGCCGCGCGGGTCGATCAGGCGGCCGCGTGGATCGAGCGACGCGCCGTCGTCGTCGACCTGGTTGCCGAACGGATCGAGCGCGCGACCGAAGCGGATGTGAATCTTGAGGTCGAGCGAGAACACGCCGCGCAAAAAGTCGAGCCATCGCTCCCAGCGCGAGAACTCGTCGTCGACGATGATGAAGCGAGACTTACCGGCCTCGGCCAACCAGTCCTCGATCAACGTGGAGGCCTCGAGCACCAGCGGGTATGAGATCGTGCACGGCGAAGCCGATCACCAGCGAGTCGAGGTTGGAGCTGTGCGTGGGCGTGACGATCAAGGTACCGCGCTCGCGCAGGCGACCGATCTGCTCGACCTCACCCTCGACGATCACGTGCTGATCGAGGCGTGGGATCGACTCGAGGT
>DATLLB010000927.1:0-4403 GCA_035538075.1 Enhygromyxa sp. | reverse complement strand
CTCGCTCGACAGCGGCTGGCGGTGGCTCGGAGGATCGCGCGGGCGCGTGGCGGTGGCGTAGCGGCCCGCCAGCGCCTGCGTGACCACGGGATCGTGCGAGAGGTCGATCTGCTTGGGATCGCCGCTGGCCGCGATCACCTGTGCGTGCGCATCGACGACCTGCACGCTCGCGAGCGTGCGCACGCGGATCTCCGCGAGCAGCGGATCGATGCGTGGCTGCAGCTGCTCGAGCGTGCCGCGGGTCTCGACCAGCTCGGCCAGCAGCACCGTCAGCACGTCGGCTTGGTGCTCGAGATCGGCGCGGGTCTGTCGACGCAGATCCATGGCCAGCGCTCCGGTGCCGATCAGCGCGAGGATCGGCAGCAGCAGCACCAGCAAGTGCGATCCGAGCAGCCACGTGCGCAGCGAGAGCCCGGGCAGCAAGTTGGCGCGGCGGGGTTCGGAGGACTGGCCAGCCGGACCTTGGGCCCGAGCGAAGCGAGGGTGTCGGAGCGCGCGCAGGCGCAGCCGAGCACGATCCGAGTCCGGTTGGTCAGTCCGCGTCATGGTTCGCGGAGCCGGTAGCCGACGCCGTGCACGGTCTCGACCGGATCGATGCCGTGATCGCGAAACTTCGCGCGGATGCGTCGAATGTGCGAGTCGAGCGTGCGGCCGGACACGTGCCTCGCGTCGGGGTAGGCGAGCTCGCTGAGCTCCTCGCGCGAGTACACGCGACCGGGCCGGGTCATCAGCGCCTCGAGCAGACGAAACTCGGTCGCGGTCAGCACGACCTCGTGCTCGCGCCACCAGCTGCGGTGGGTCTCCGGGCTCAGGCGCAGCTCGCCGACCCGCAGATCGTTGCTCTCGCCGCCGTCGCTGGGCGTGCTGCGGGTCAGCCGTCGCAGGATGACCTTCACGCGCGTGACCAGCTCGCGGGTGGAGAACGGCTTGGTCACGTAGTCGTCGCCGCCGAGCTCGAGGCCGAGGATGCGATCGATCTCGTCGCTGCGCGCGGACAGGAACAACACCGGGGTCTCGCGATCGGTGCTGCGAAGCCGGCGGACCAGCTCGAAGCCGTCGACCTCGGGCATCGAGACGTCGACGACCAGCAGATCGAAGCGCCGCTGGCCGAGCAGCGTCAGCGCGTCGCCGCCGTGGCGAGCCTCGCTGACCGCGTAGCCTTCACGTCCGAGCGCATAGCCGACGACCTCGCGGAGCTTGGGATCGTCGTCGACGACCAGGATCGAGAGCTGCGGCTGCGGGGCTATCATGGGCTGGAAAGCTGGGCGCGAGCCCGAACTCGTGTTCGCGTGCTCCCGAAAAATCGCGCAGCGATTTTTGGGAGTGTGTTTCGGCGCTTCGCCGAAAAGCACTGGAGTTGTGGCGGGTCTCACGATCGCACCTGCGCGAGCTCGACGGAAGAGAGCTCGGCGAGCGCGGCCACGCGAGCCTCCAGCTCGGCGAGGCGCTCGCGGACAGGCTCCGACTCGCCGGCGAGCGTGAACAGGCCCAGCTGCACGCGCAGCTGGATGAGCCCGGCGAGCACCGCCTCGAGCTCGGCGTGCGCACGCTCGCGAGCGCTGCGCAGCCGCGCCATCGCGGCTTCGATGGACGCGTCGCGGGGCACCAAGTGGCCCTCGGTCTCGCGCAGCAGCCGATCGACGCGGGCGATCCGACCGTCAGCCCGGTGCAGCGCGTCGGCGAGCTTGGCCAGCTGCGTCGCGTCGATCAGCGCGGTGCCGCCGGTCTCGAGCGTCTCGGCCAGGCCCTCGGCGAGCGTGCGCATGCACGCGTCGATGCGCGTCGCGTTGGGGCCACCGTGCGCAGGCGGACGCGGGTCGAAGCGCAGGGCGTCACTTGGCGGCGCGCGACCGATGAGCCCGAGCAGCAGCGGCCAGCAGGCGAGCGCGCTGCTGGTCACGCCGAGCCCGTGGCCCTTGCGACCGAGGTGCCAAGCGATCGCCGTGCCGACGCCGAGATAGCCGAGCGTGAGCGTGGCCCACAGCGAGGGCACGCGTGCGAGCTGCAGCTCGGCCAGCAGCGGCGGCGCACCAAGGAGATCGAGGGTCAGCGCGAAGCTGATCACCGCATCTCCTCCTCCGGCCCGATCACCTCGCGCTGGCTGCCGAACAGGCCGCCGGGCGTCGCGTCCCAGCCCCGGTAGTCGCCCTTCGCGGCGCGGCGCGTGCTCGCCAGGCTCGAGAACACGTCGGCCTCGATCGGGCGCAGAAACCCGACCTCGGCGCGCGGGCGCACCACGAAGGGCCGCAGCAACCAACCCGACTGCGCCAGCAACACGCCGAGCACCAGCAACGAAGCGAAGCTCGCCAGCGGCCGATGGCGGCCTCCCTCCGGGAGCGCGCGGATCAGCGTCCACAAGCCCGGGGCACCGACCGCGATCAGGCACGCCGACATCGCGAGGATCGCTCGGTGGTAGTCGGGCGCGAGCGAGAGGTACAGCCACAGGATCGGCCCGCACGCAGCCGCGAGCACGGCCGTGCGCGCGACCGCGATCATTGCGGCCAAGGCCAGCCGCGACCAGGAGATCTCGAGCTCGCACGCGCCGTGGAAGGCTCGGATCGCCGGCAGCCCGACCAGCACGGGCAGCAGCAGCAGCGCGGGAGTCTTGATCGCCGCGTACAGGTACTGCATCTCGCCGCGATAGGAGCCGATCACGAGCCCGAAGATCGCCGCGGCGATCAGCGTGATGCTCAGCAGCTTGGGGGCCAGCAGCGCGAGGCGGTCGCGCTCGGCCGCGTCGTCGTCTTGGGCCAGCAATTGCTCGGGCTGGCGCAGCAGCACGCCGGCAACCGTGAGCGTGGTCGTGGGCGCGCTCATGCCCGCATCCCTCCGTAGCCGAGCACCCACATCGCCACGTCTGCCCCGACGCGCAGGGCCACCAGCCAGCTCAGGCTCAACCATCCGATCAACAGCAGCGTGAACGCAGGCGCGACCGTGCGGGCAGCTCGACGCTCGACCGCGGTCAGCTCCACGCAGGCGGTCGCGCTCGTGAACACACCCACGCCCGCGAGCGCGACGGCCAGCATCGGCGTCGCCAGTCGAGTGGTGGCCGCGAAGAACAGCACCACCACCGCGAGCCCGCCCGCCACCCGGCCGGCGTGGATCAACGCGCGTCCGAGCGCGGCCGCGAGCTGCTCGGGCGCGGCTCCGAGCCGCAGGAATTGATGGGCCGCGATCAGTGCGGGCGCGGTCAGTCCGAGCGCCGGCAGCTCGACCAGCAGCACGCTCGGGATTAGCCGCAGCCCCGGACCCATCGCCGGACCACCGAGGGCCGCCGCCCCACCGAGCGCGAGCAGGCCGAGCAACGCGAGCGCCAGCTCGCGGGGGCGGAACGGGGCGGGGACAGGGTGGGCGAGGCCTGGCAACGCGACCGGGTCCGGCGGCGAGTGGATGGGGAACGTGCTCTCGTGCATCGATGCCGGCGTAACAAGGCCACGTGCAACGGCGACGACGAGGGCGCGCAGAGGGGGCGGCGATCTCGTGCAGATTTGGTGCTACTGCCCGCGACGCTTGCGACGTTCTGCCCGCCGCTCCTCCCGAAGTCTCGCCTTGCGCTCGCGCTTCTGCTCGCACGCGTTGCGTTCCACTTTACTGGGCCTGCAGATCGAAAGGCACGGCTCGGGGGCGCTGCTCGGCGCCCGCTCGTCGGGGACTGTCTCGCACCCGTAGATTGCGATCTCCTGCAAGATCAGCTCCGCGTCGCGAAAGAAATCCGGAAATTTTTGGGGATCGGCGTGGGCCAGGAAGTGCTGCAAGTACGCGCGAGCGATCCGCCAGCGGTCGACATGGTGGGCCATCGCGCCGATGTAGAACGCGAGCCCGTGCTTGTCGGGGGCCAGCGCGTAGGCGGCCTCCAGCTCGATGATCGTCTGGTCGTAGTCGCCGTCTGCATGCGCCTGCTTGGCTGCCGCGTAGCGCTGCTTGGCTTGCTCGTAGCGCTCGGCCTCGCTCAGGGTCTCGGGCGGCGGCGTCGGGCTCGGTAGCGGTGGCAGGTCGTCGCCGATGAGCTCGCACCTCGGATCGTGCTCGCGCCCGAGCACGACCGATTCGGCAGGCGGCTCTGCGGCCAGCACCGACTCCGCAGCGAGGCCCGAGATGCCGGCCAACGCCAGCGCGATGAAGCGCTGTCGAGCGAGGATCGCCGCGCGGTCGAGATCGTCGCCGTTCATCCGACGCCCATCTCTCGACCATGACAAGTCCACGATCGGCAAGCAATCGATCCAGGCCCTCATTCTCGCCCCGGTGACAGACAAGGTTGCGGACGCGGCTTGGGCCGCCGCTCTTCCCAGCCGAGGCCGTCCTCGATCGAGCGCAGCATCTGCCTCGCCTTTCGCTCGTAGCCGGCCCGCGGCATGCGAAACGTGTTGGCGTGCGCGACGAAATAGCTCAGAGCCGCGTACGCA
>DATLLB010000926.1:0-11560 GCA_035538075.1 Enhygromyxa sp. | reverse complement strand
ACCGTCGACCGACGAGGAGATGGCGCGACGCATGCGGGCGAAAAAACCAGGTTTGCCGTCTTCGCTGGTCATCGGATCTGCTCGGGGCGCGCCGGCGCGGGGCCGACGACTGCTCCAGTGTGACCGCCCCGGCGCGCGATTACCAGTCTGCGCACGGGCTGCTTGGGCGCTGAGAAAGACCTTCAGCCGCTACAGCACACGGTCACTGCGCCCGTGGTCGTGACCTCGCCGGAGAGGTTGGCCGCGCCCGGCGTGCACATGCCCGCGTTCTTGACGGTCACGTTGCCCGGCCGGATCGACTGCACGACGTTGCTGACGGCAGCGCACACCTGCGAGCCCGAGTCGGTCGACACCGAGCCCTGCGCGCTGACGCAGTTGTCGGAGGCGTAGCCGGTGATCGACACGGTGCACGTCGCCCCCGAAGCGGAGCACGAGCACGAGTTGGGGCAGTCGCGGGTGTCCTCGAAGCCGGTGAACAACACCGTCTTGTCGGGATAACCGGCCGGACACGCGACGTCGCCGTCGCTCGACCAGCAGATGCCGCCTTGCGCGTTGGCGTCCGGATCGGGCAGGCACAGCGCCCCGACTTCGCACGCGTCGGGGCCCGGCTCGAAGCCGCCGCAGGTCACGACCGAGGTCGCGAAGGTCGGCTCGGGCAGGTTCTCGCTGACGCTCCCGGCTGCGCAGCTCGACGAGGCGTTGCCGAGCGAGACCGCGTGCGAGGCCGAGAAGGTGTTGTAACACTGGTTCTGCGCGATCGCCTGCTGGCCCTGACCGTTGACGCAGTTGTTGGCCGCGTAGCCGATTGCGTTCATCGACGTCGAGCACTGGACGTTCGGCGAGCCGCACTCGCACTCGCAACTCGAGCCGTCGGCCTGGACGTCGGCGATCAAGCTGTCGACCTCGTCGGGATAGATGTCGCCGCAGCCGGATTGAGCGTCCTGGACGGCGAAGGGTCCGGACCACGCAGGGCCGGGATCGGGCACGCAGGAGTAGCCGGACTCGCACAGCGGACCTTCGGTCGGATCGCCATCGCCATCGCCGGTCGGATCACCATCGCCGGTCGGATCGCCGTCGCCCGTCGGATCACCGTCGCCGTCTCCGGTTGGATCGCCGTCGCCGTCTCCGCTCGACTCCCCGTCGGTGTCGGGATCGTTCGAATCCGGGACGTCTTCGAAGCACCCGCCGACGAGGCCGGCGAAGCACGCGAACATCAGGCTCAATTGGATCTGGCTGCGATGTGGCATTGGAATTCTCTGCGTCGGTGACGCAGACGCCGCATCCTATCATCTTCGGCGCCTCTCGCACCTGGGTGCCGTTGCGTGCGCCGAGCGGCGCGACAGACCGCCGGATCCTTGCGCTACCCTGCGCGCACGTGGATTCCAGGGCCCCGAGCTTTCCCGGCGTGGTCGGTCACGAGCGGATCGTCGCGATGCTGTCTCGTGCGATCCAACGTGGGCGACTGCACCACGGGTTGGTGCTGGCGGGCCCGCGGGGGATCGGCAAGGCCACGCTCGCGCGCGGCCTCGCCTGCGCGATGAACTGCGAGGTCGCGCCGGCGATCGGCTGCGGGCAGTGTGACAGCTGCCGCCGCTTCCTGCTCGATCGCCACACCGATCTGGTCAAGCTCGAGGGCGAAGGCAAGAGCCGGATGATCAAGCGCGAGCCGGCCCGCGATGTCGCGATTCGAGCGCAGCACGCCCCGTTCGAGGCGCGCGCCCACGTGATCGTGGTCGACCCTGCCGATCACATGCACCCGTTCGCGGCCGCGACCTTGCTCAAGTCGATCGAAGAGCCGATGCCGGGCGTGTTCTGGCTGTTGATCGCCACCAACTTGCACGACGTGCTCGACACGATCTTGAGCCGCTGCATGGTGCTGCCGCTCGAGCGGCTCGGGCTCGAGCAGACCCGCGACGTGGTCGCGGCCGAGCTCGCGCGGCGTGGGCTCGCGCTCGATGAGGAGCGGCGCAGGCTGGCGATCTCGCTGGCCGACGGCAGCCCCGGCGTCGCGCTCGAGCTGCTCGCCGACGAGAGCCTCGAGCCCACCCGCGATCTGCTCGCGGCCACGCTGCGCGCCCTCGAGGTCGGACCGGGGGCGGTGTTCTCCGGGGATCGATCGCCGCTGTGGTCGGCCTGGAAGACGGCCGTGCTGGCGAGCCCGGATCCCGACGAGGAGCCGCCGGCGGCTGAAGAGGACGAGCCGATCGTGGTCGTGAAGGGCAAGAAGCCGTCGAGCAAGAAGACCAGCAAGAAGGCCGCGGCCAAGCCGAGCGAGTCGAAGGAGACGCCCGCCCGTCAGCGCGCCGCCGCCGGGCGCATGGCCGAGCTCTGGCTGCTGCACCTGCACGAGCGGCTGCTCGGACGCGAGGGCCTGCACGGGCTGCCCAAGCCGGCCGCAGGCAACGACCAGCTCGCCAAGCAGATGCAGGCGATTCAGCGCTTCCAGACCAACCTCGCGCGCAACCCCAACGTGCGCCTGAGCTTCGAGCAGCTGCTGCTGGGTTTGAGCGCATGACGATCGAGCTGACGCTCGCGGCGGCGCTGCGCGACATCGACTCGCCGCGACCGGAGATCCGCGGAGTCGCGACCCGCAACCTCGCGCCCGCGCTGCTCGACCAGCTCGGCTTGCGACCGCCCGCCTGGTGGACGCGGATCGAGCACGAGCAGCGCGACGCGGCTTCCGAGGCGCTCGATCGGGCGTGCGACGATCCGGCCCCGCAGAATGCCGCGTTGGCCCGCATCGGCCTCGCCCAGCTCGGCGCCGCGACGGCGCACGCACGCGCACGCGAGGCGCTGGCGAGCGACGGCGACGATCCAGCGGCGATGTTCATGCGCGAGTGTGGAGTGATCGCGCTGTCGCTGCTCGGTGCTGCGGCGCGATCGTTGATCGAGGAGCCCGACGTCGACGGCGAGACGCGAGCGCTCGCGACCGAGCAGCTCGGGCGGATGCTCGCCGAGCTGCTCGCGTTGCTCGACGATCCCCGCGCCGATGTCCGCTTTCAGGTCGGTCCGTCGCTGATCGAGGTCGGCGGCGCTGCGCTCGAGCCCGAGCTGCTCGCCGCGCTCGAGCGTGAGCAGCACGAGGAGGTGCGCAGCAATTTGATCAGCTCGATCGCGCTGCTCGATCCGCCGAGCGCAGCCGCTTGCGATGCGCTCGTGCAGGTGCTGGCTTCGGACAAGGGCGCAGGCTGGCTCGGTTGGGAGGCTGCGCTCGCGCTCACCACCGCCCGCCGACCCGAGGGCGCGCCACGACTGCTCGCCGCCTTGCGCAGTCGTGAGACTCGTGATCGCGCGCTCGAGGCCCTCGCGGTGCTCGGCGAGCAGGCCGGACCGGAGGCGCCGGCGATCGTGCGGCGCTACACCAAGGGGCTGCTGGTGCCCGTGTTCACCAAGGTTCGCGCTGCGTATGCGCTCGCCCGCATGATCCCCGACGAAGGTCGGGCCCTGCTCGATCGCCTGGCCAAGCACCCGCGCCCGGCCGTGCGCGAGGCCGTGGCCGAGGCTCGACAGCACCTCGAGGAGCTCGCGAGCGAGCGCGATCCGACCGATCGCGGCGCCTACCGACGCGGGTAGTACGGACTGGGCTCACGCTCGCCGGGCCCTCCGCCGAGCGCCGGGCTGTGCGAGACTCGGGCCATGCGCCGCTTGGATCGCTGGTTGCCGCTCCCCCTCACCTTCGGACTCCTGCTCGGCTCGCTCGGCTGCAACGACGACCAGCCTGCGGGCGAGGAGCAGAGCACCGAGACCGGCGACGGCGACGGCGATGGCGACGGTGACGGCGATGGTGATGGAGACGGTGATGGTGATGGCGACGGCGATCCCTTCCCCGGCACGCCGCCCGAGCTGTTCTGCCCCGACGGCCCATCCGGCGAGTGCGACGAGGTCGAAGGCGCGCCGCTGCGGGCCGGCACGGCGGTGGTCGACATCGTGCCCGCGTGCTTCGAGACCTGGACGGACGTGGCCGGCAACGGCGACTTCGACATGGGCGAGGACGACTTCGACGACTGCGGCTGCGATCGCCTGTGTGAGACCGACGCCAACTACCCCGGCCCTGACGAAGGCGAGGACGACGGCGTGTTCCAGGCCAGCTACATGGCTGGCTTCCAGAGCAACCGCCCGGCTCGCGGCGTGCGACGAGACAGCATCGGCTTGGTCGGCGAAGGCGACGGGATCTGGGCGCGGGCGATCGTGCTCGAGCAGGGCAACACGCGCGTGGCGATCGTCGCGATCGACACGGTCGGCTACTTCTATGACGAGGTCGTGGCGATCCGCGAGATGATCGCGTCGCAGAACGTCGACTACTTGATCGTCCACTCGACCCACAACCACGAGGGTCCGGACACGATGGGGCTGTGGGGCGCGGACCTGTCTGGGAGCGGCTTCGATCCCGACTACCGGGCGCAGGTCCGGCTCGCGATCGCCGAGGCCGTGACCACTGCGGTCGCCGATCTCGAGGATGTCGCGACGCTGACGGTCGGCCGCGGCGACGCGTCGACGGCCCACCAGGGCAACCCCGACAAGGGCATCCGCAACGTCCACAACGACTCTCGCGATCCCTTCGTCGTCGACGAGGCGGTCGACGTGCTGCACTTCGCCAACGCCGAGGGCGAGACCATCGCGACGATGGTCAATTACGCCAACCATCCCGAGTCGCTGGCCGACGAGAACACCCTGTTCACGGCCGACTACATCCACGCGCTGCGCAAGACCGTCGAGGACGGCTCGCAGTGGAGCACCGCGCCCGACAAGCCCGGCCTCGGCGGCGACGCGATCTTCATCAGCGGAGCGCTCGGCGGGATGATGACGCCGCTCGGCATCCAGACCATCAGCCCCGACGGCGACACCTGGAGCACCGGGGAATTCGAGAAGGCCGACACCATCGGTCAGCTGATCGGCGAGATCGCCATCGACGCGATCGAGAACGGCGAGGTGATCGCCAACCCGCGCCTCGAATTCGCCGCGCAGCCGATGCTGATCGAGGTCATCAACGACGCCTTCAAGCTCGCGTTCGCGCAAGGCATCTTCGAGCGCGAGGTGGTCGAGATGAACAACAAGCAGTACGTCCGCAGCGAGATGGCGATCCTCGAGATCGGCCCGGTCCGCATGCTGACGGTGCCCGGCGAGATGCTGCCCGAGCTGGCCGTCGGCGGCTACGACGGCTCGCAGATGTTCACCACCGAGGTCGAGCTCATCGACCCCAACAACAGCAACCCGCCCGACCTCACCCAGGCGCCCGAGGGGCCCTACCTCAAGGAGCGGATGGGCTCGAGCTACACGTGGTTGATCGGTCTGGGCAACGACGAGCTCGGCTACATCATCCCCGACTACGACTTCGTGCTCGGCTTCCCGGCGTACCTCGCCGAGGCCGAGGGCGATCACTACGAAGAGACCAACTCGATTGGGCCGCACATCGCCGGGCAAGTTGACGAGCAAGGCGACGCGCTCGTCGAGTTCATCGACTGGCTGTAGCGATGACCGACAGCTACGACCGCGTCCCGTACACGAGCTACGTGTACGCGTACACGCATCCCGACACGCTGTGCGTGCTCGGCCGCCTGTTCGGGCTCTCACCCGCGTCGCCGCGACGCTGTCGCGTGCTGGAGCTCGGCTGCGCGAGCGGGGGCAACCTGCTGCCGATGGCCGAGCTGCTGCCGGACAGCGAATTCGTCGGGCTCGATCGTTCGCGCGTGCAGATCGATCGCGGTCGCGCGCTGCTCGGTGAGCTGGGGCTCGGCACCGTCCGGATCGAGCACGCGGACATCCTGACCGTCGATCCGATCGCGCTCGGCACCTTCGACTATGTGATCTGCCACGGCGTGTTCGCCTGGGTACCGCGGCCGGTGCAAGACCGCATCCTCGCGCTGACGGCCGCGGTGCTGCGCCCGGAGGGGCTCGCGTTCATCAGCTACAACGTCTATCCGGGCTGGCACATGCGCGAGGGCGTGCGCGACATGATGCTGTTTCATACCCGCGACACGGCCAGCGAGCAGCGCGTGGACCAAGCTCGCGCGCTGATCGACTTCCTGGCTGCGACGGCGGCCGAGCGCGCGAGCGAGCGTGATCCCTACGCACAGCTGCTCGCGCGCGAGCTGCAGCTGGTCCGCGCGATGCCGGACGCATACCTGGCCCACGAGCACCTCGAGCGCGACAACTCGCCGCTCTACTTCCACGAGTTCTGCTCGCGGCTCGGCGGCTATCCGCTGCGCTACCTGTGCGACACCGATCTGCACTCGATGGTCACGCGCGATCTCAGCGAGAGCGTCCGCGCCACGCTCGGGCGCATCGCCGACGATCAGATCAGCATGGAGCAGTACCTCGACTTCGTGCGCAACCGCGAGTTTCGGACCAGCGTGCTGTGTCGGATCGAGGCCAAGCCGCAGCGACGACTGCGGCCCGACGCGGCCACGCGCCTGCGCTTTGGCATGAGCGGCAAGCCGACCGCGGACGCCTCGCTCGATCCGGGCGTGGAGCTGAGCTTCGTGAGCAGCTCGGGCGCGCAGATCAGCTCGGCGGCGCCGCTGAGCAAGGCTGCGCTCTTGGAGCTGTGCGAGCGCTGGCCGGCGAGCGTCGAGTTCGAGCGGCTGTTCGAGCTCGCGCTGGCGCGCGTGCAGGCTGCCGGCGTCGCGCTGGCCGAGCCTTCGCGTGCGCAGCTCGGCGCCGATCTGATCGAGTGTCTGCTGCGCAAGGCCGTGACCGCCCGCGCCCATGAGCCGCCGCTGGCCGAGCGCATGCCGACGCGTCCGTGCGTGCCTCGATTCTCGCGCATGGTGGCCGCGCGCGAAGGTTGGGTGGCGACGCTGCATCATCGACGCGGGACCCTCGAGGCGCCGCTGCGTCCGCTGATCCCGTTGCTCGACGGCACCCGAGATCGCGGGCAACTTCTCGCTGCGATCGCGAGCCTGACCGACGAGGGCGAGCTGACCTTTCACGACGAGCAGAACGAGATCATGCGCAGCGGCGAGGCGCTGACGCAGGCGCAGTCGACCTTCCTCGATCACACGTTGACCACCTTGCTCGGGCTGCCGCTGTTGCTGGCCGAGTGAGACTGAGGCTCATGATCCCCTCCGAGCAAGCAAACCGCCCGCGCTGGTCGGGCAACGGCTTCGAGATCTGGTTCTTCGTCGTGCTGGTCCCGGGCGTCTCGCGGGCGCTCTGGGTTCGGCTCACCCGCTTCGCCGACCGCGAGACCTCCGACGCTCGGGTGTGGGCGGTGGTGTCGGAGGACGGTCGGGTCACGGCCGAGCGCGAGATCCTGCCGGTCGACGCGATGACGACGGAGGCTGCGGACGGCGAGCTGCACCTGCGCGTCGGCGATGCCGAGCTCGGCCATGGGTTCTCGCGCGGGCGCTGCGGGAGGATCGCCTGGGACTTCGAGTTCGACGCGAGCGATCCGTTGGTCGAGCGCCTGCCGAAGCTGCCGAGCTTCATTTCGCTCGGCACCCACTCCACGCACCCGCACGCCGGGGCCAAGGTCCGAGGTTGGATCGAGCTCGACGGCCGACAACTCGCGCTCGACGGCGGGATGCTCACGCAGATGCACATCTGGGGCACGCGGCGGGTCGAGCACTTGCGCTGGGCATGGGCACCACACTTCGAGGGTTGCGGCGAAGCTGCCGAGCTCGAGCTGACCGCGGTCGCAACCAAGGCCGACGGGCCCAAGCTCTGCGCGCTGTGGGTCCGGATTGGGGATCTGTTGTTCGATCACTCGGGCCTGCTCGAGTCGGCCCGCGCGACCGTGCAATCACTGCGACCGGGCGTGCTTCACCACGTCGCACACGACGGCGGGCGGCGCCTCGTCGTCCGGGTCTGGGCCCGCGCCGAGACCTTCGCGGGCTGGGACTATCGCAAGGTCGACGGCGGTCACCTCCACGTCGCGCAGAGCGACCTCGCGACGATCGAGCTCGAGCTCTACCGTCGCGTCGGGCTCGGTTGGCGGCCCGAGAAGCGGCTGATCTCGACCTGCGGCGCGCTCGAATTTCACGGGCCCGACGATTACCCCGAGTTTGCGTACGTGCCGTGGGACGCCCCGTCGGCCCGAGTCCGCACGCCCAAGACGATCATCGACACGCCCGCGCACGCGCCAGGGTCAGGGCCAGGTCCCGGCGAGTGGATCGACACGCCCGCGCCCGCGCGGATCGTCGCGCTCGGGCTCACCTACAAGGCCCACGCCCAGGAGACGGGACAGTCGCCCGACTCCGTGGTCTTCGAGATCGATGCCGCGGCCTGGACGGCCGGCGATGGCGAGCTCTTGCGCCCGACCGACGCGCAACTGCGAGACGCGGTGGCCAAGCTCGATCCGGAGCTGCCTGCGAAGTTGACCGGATTTGGGTTCATGCCGGCGATGCTCGATTATGAGGTCGAGCTCGGGCTGGTCTTGCTCGATGGCCTCGAGGATCCACGCGATCCCGGCCGCGTCGGCTTGGTCGTCGCCAACGACCTCACCGCGCGGAGCCTGCAAGTGCTCGGCGAAGGTGAACGCAACCGACTCGACTATTGGCGCGCGGCCAAGTCGTTCCCCGGCTTCGCCCCGACCTCCACCCGCGCGTTCGTGCTGGAGCGCTTCGACCTCGACGCCTGGCCGAAGCTGACGCTCGAGACCCGGGTCAATGGTCAATTGCGGCAACGCGCGAGCGTGGATCTGTTGATCGAATCGCCGCGACGAATGCTCGCGCGCGTGCGTGAGTCCGCCGGAGCGCTGCCGCCCGGCAGCTTGCTGTTGACCGGTACGCCGGCCGGCATCGCGCTCTCCATCCCGCGCTGGAAACGAGCGATCGGCGAGCGCCTGCTCGATCGTGTCGGGCGGCTGCAGGCGGCGATCGGCGGGTTCTCGGCCGGCACCGAATTTCTGTGGCCCGGGGATGTGGTCGCGGTGTCGGGCGGTTTTTTGGGTGGGTTCGAGCGCACGGTCGAAGCTGCAAAGTGAGCCTCTACTCGAGCGACCAGCTGCGCGTGACCGAAGCCTCGCCGCCGTCGCGCGGCTGCGGCCAGCCGCTGCTCGGCAGCGCCTTGCGAACGCACTCGCGCACGCTCTCGGGCGCGTCGCCGTCGACGGCGATCGCAAACGTGCGGCCGTTCCACTTGATGCCGAAGCGCAGGTTGACCGACGCCGGACGCTTGGTCTCGGGCTTCGCCGCCGCGCTCGTCCAGCATGCCTCGAGCGCCGCATCGACCGGGGCGAGCCGCGAGCTGACGGTCGCGCTCGCAACCTTGCCGCGCACCGACGTCGCACCGATCGACACGCTCGCGGCCTTGCTCGGCGGCGGTCCGTCGAGCGACTCGACCGGCAAGCCCTCACCAGGCTCGCTCGGCTGCGGCTGCGGTTGCGTCGTATCGATCGGCGGCGGGTTCGGAGGCTCGCTCGAGCTGCCCTCCGGCGCGCCCTTGATCCCAAACACCGGCGGCGGCTCGGGCTCGCTCGGCTGCTCGGGCTCCGGCTGCGCCGGCTCGACCGCTTCGACCGGCGCAGTCGTGGAGGCCGGCTCTTCGCCGGGATTCCAGCTGGCGATCCACTCGCCGATCGGCTCCGACCAATACCAGAGCGCCCAACCACCGCCACCCAACACGCCCGCGAGCAGCACGACCGTCCACAGCACCCGGCGGGTGCGACGACCGACATCGAGCGGTCGTGGCGGGCGGTCGCGCTCGATCAGCGAGTCCGAAGCACCGCGAAACTCGTTGGTGAACGAGGAGCCCTCGTCCTCGCGCTGAACATGGCCGATCTCCGAGCTGAAGGTCTCGGGCACAATCGCAATGGTACACGCTCATGGGTCGCTTGCACCTCGTCGAGATCGAAGACCTCCCCTGGTGTCCCCGAGTCCTGCGGGACGGCGGCACCGCCTTCCTCGAGTTCGCCGAGCGCGTCTCGGGCCATGGCCGCATGCTGCTGGGCCCGCTCGAGCGCGCGCTCGATGCCACCGGCGAGACGCGGATCGTCGATCTGTGCTCGGGCGGCGGCGGCCCGGCCTCGATGATGGCCGACGAGCTCGGCAAGCGCGGCCGCAAGGTCACCGTCACGCTCACCGACCTCTACCCCAACCTGCCCGCGTTCGAGCGTGCCGCACGAGCGAGCGGCGGCGTGCTGGAGACCTGCACCGAGCCGGTCGACGCCACCGCCGTGACACCCGAGCTCGCGGGCGCGCGCACGATCTTCAACGCGTTTCACCACTTCAAGCCCGAGCAAGCGCGCAAGGTGCTGGCCGACGCGGTCGCCCATCGCCAGCCGATCGGCGTGTTCGAGGTCGTGAGCCGCGAGCTGCCGATGCTGTTCGGCGTGCTGCTCACTCCGCTGGTGGTCACGCTGTCGCTGCCGCTGTGGCGCCCGTTTCGTTGGGTGTGGCTGCCGCTGACCTGGCTGCTGCCGATCATGCAGCTGTTCGTGCTGTGGGACGGCGTGGTCTCGTGGCTGCGCATCTATGGCGAAGACGAGCTGCGGGCGTTGGTCGCCGAGATCGAGACGCCCGACGATTGGGTCTGGGACATCGGCCGCATCAAGCTCGGCAATGCGCCGATTCACGGCACGTACTTGGTCGGGTATCCGGCCGCCAATTCAAGGCACGGCCAGCGGCGCGCAGATTGAGGTGCCCGCCCCGACCACGCGAAGCGGCGCGGCCGGGTTCACGACCTCCAGCACCTTGCCGTTGCCGCCACTCTCGTCCCAGTCGAGCCGCGTGACCTGGCTGACCTTGCCGCCATCCGGGAAGCAGGACTCCAGACAGGTGTTGCTCACACAATCGTGCAGCGCCTGCGGGGCCAGGCCGCCACAGTCGTCGCTGGGTTGGCCGGTCTCGAGCAGGCATGCGAACGACTCGGCGCACGCGGGATCGGCCATGCACTCGGCGTAGGTCGGCGTGCAGGCGTCGAGGCACGGCTCGCACTCGGGCGGCGTGGCCTCGGTGAAGAAGTAGAAGTCACCGGAGTGGAAGGCGAAGGCCGAGGCCGAGGTCTTGGCCAGGCCGTCGAGCGGCGTGATCGCGATCAGCTCGCCGGTCTCGCGCTCGTACTCGATCAGCTTGCTGGGCTCGACCCCGGCGAACGCGAACAGCCGGCCGTCGCCGGTCCCGTCGAGCTCGCCGCCGTCGTAATCGATGGAGGCCAGCAGCTCGACGCTGCCGTCGGCGGGATCGTAGACGCCGAGCTGGCCGATCCCGGTGCCCTCGGCGAACGGGCCGTCGCCGCTGTAATTGAGCATGTAGAGCTTCTCGCAGGCATCGACGGTGTCATTGCTGACGAACGCGACGCCCGGATACTGAAAGCCGAGGTTGCCCGGCACCCACGGCGGCTCGGTGCAGCTCGCGGGATTGGCCAGATCGATGATCACGAGGTCGCGGGTCTCGAGATCGACGATCCAGCCCTGGCCCGAGTGATCGACGGCCATCGAATAGATCTCGCCGCTGCCACAGGTCACCTGGCCGACTTCGGCGAATTGATCGCGGAGCGGATCGTATGTGTAGATCTCGCCAAAGCGCGACGCGAGATAGATGAGATCGGTCCCCGGCGCACACTCGCACTCGAGCGCTTCACCATCTCCATCTCCGTCTCCATCTCCATCTCCATCTCCATC
>DATLLB010000925.1:0-2569 GCA_035538075.1 Enhygromyxa sp. | reverse complement strand
GCGATCACGATCGCGTACCCCGAGGCGTCCGCGGTCGCACCCGCTCCAGAGTTGATCGAGACGGAGCCGCAGCGACGGCAGCGGCGATCGCTGACGGACAAGGGCCCGCGCGTGGCTCCGCGGTGGTTCGAGGTCAGCGCGTTGGTGCTCGGCAGCGCGACCGCGATCGCGGGCGCGGTGCTGTGGGCGCTCGATGACAAGTGCCCGCGCGGAGCCGACCGCAACGACCTCGGCGCGTGTCCGCAGGTCTATGACACGGGCGTGGCCGGGATCTCGATGGTCGCGGCCGGTGCCGGCACGGCCCTGCTCGGCGGGGTGCTACTGGGGATCGACGCGTCACGACTCGGCGATCGACGCGAGCGTGAGCTGGCCGTCACCTGGACGATGAGGTTTTGAGCATGCGTCGTGCGAGGCGAACACTGATCGTGCTGACGGCCATGCTCGCGCCGGCGGGCTGCATGAAGGACAACCCGCTCGCCGACTCGAAGTGGCTCGAGCAGGCCGACGAGTCCGAGGGTGATGACACCGGCGAGACGGACGCGAGCACGGACGACGGCGAGAGCGACGACGCTGCGCCGGGCGACGGCGATTCCGAGGACGGTCAGCCGGGCGACGGCGATGGCGAGCCGCCGGGCGATGGCGATGGCGATGGCGAGCCAGAGCCGGAGCCGGAGCCAGAGCCCGGCGATGGCGAGCGCGAGCCTGAGCCCAAGCCGGAGCCAGAGCCCGGCGATGGTGATGGCGATGGTGATGGCGACGGCGATACGGGCGACGGCGACGGTGCGCCCAACGAAGAGCCGCTCCCGATGCCCGACCTGCCCGACGACGAGGAGGACAGCTGCGAGCCCTTCGACGGCCTCGAGACCGAGTGCGCCATGTGCCTCACCGACGAGTGCTGCGAGCTCGCGGCGGCTTGCCGTGCCGTTCAGGGCTGCGAGTGCCTGGCCGCGTGCGATCTGGCCGGCGAGCCGCAGGGCCTGTGCAAGCAGCAGTGCGGCGCCGATCCGGACGGCATGTGGCAGCTCGGCAACCTGCTCGCCTGCGTCGAGAGCTGGTGCGACGACGCTTGCTGACTCACGTCGCGCAGCGCTCGACGCCGAGCTCGGTGACCACGTAGTGCATGCGCACGTCGTGGCTCGCCATCGGCACCTGCTGACCGAAGGGATCGAGAAATTCCGAGAAGCAGACGCCGCAGAAGATCGGCGTCGAGTCGGCGGGGCGAGTTGCGAACGCGCGATCGTAGTGCCCCGCACCGAAGCCGATGCGCGCGCCGTCGCGGCCGAAGCCGAGCCCGGGCACCAGCACCAGATCGACGCCGTGCTCGGGACCCGGCGCGACCACACCTTCGCCGACGATCGGTGGCTCGCGCAGGCCCATCTTGCCGAGCGGCTCGAGCGTGGAGAGATCGGCGCAGGGCCAGAACGCCATGCGCCCGCGTCCGATCAGCCGCGGCAACCACACGGTCTTGCCCGCGGCGAGGCTGCGCTCGAGCAGCGGATGGGTGTCGGGCTCGTTGCGGACGCCGACGAAGGCCGCGAGCCCGCGCGCGCGCTGCCACAGCGAGTGCTCGAGCAACTTGTGGGTGAGCGCGACCGAGCGCGCGTCGATCTGCGTGAGTCCACGGCGCAGCTCGAGCAGCCGCTCGCGCAGCGCCTGCTTGGCGGGATCGGGAGCTTGCATGGGCGAACCTTGCCACGCGCATCCCTCCTCACACTACAGCCCCCCAGCAAACCGACCGAACATGTGAGGGCGGGAGGCGGGTACAAGCACCGACTCGCCCCCGTCTGGGGGGCGAGCTAAGGTGGCCCCGTGCCGCGCTTTCCCGAATATGAGAGTCACGACGCGACCGCGCTCGCCGAGTTGATCCGCACGCGCGAGCTGTCCGCCAGCGAGGTGGTCGAGGCGGCGCTCGAGCGCATCGAAGCTCGCAACCCGAAGATCAACGCGGTGGTGGCACGCAGCTTCGATCGCGCGCGCACGCAGGCCGCGTCGTCCGAGCAGCTGCCGGACGGTCCGCTTCGCGGGGTCCCGTTCCTGCTCAAGGATCTCAAGGCGCTCGACGAAGGTCAGCCGGTCAGCAACGGCTCGCGCCTGTTCGCGGAGCATCGCGCGGCCGCCGACGACGAGCTGGTGCGGCGCTTCAAGGCGGCGGGCTTTATCGTCTGTGGTCGCACCAACACGCCGGAGTTCGGGATCCTCGGCGTGACCGAGCCCGAGCTGCACGGACCGACGCGCAACCCGTGGGACCTCGAGCGCACCTGCGGTGGCAGCAGCGGTGGCGCCGGTGCAGCGGTCGCGGCCGGCATGGTCCCGGCTGCGCACGGCAGCGACGGCGGCGGATCGATCCGGATCCCCGCGTCGAACTGCGGGCTGTTTGGGCTCAAGCCGAGCCGCGATCGCATTCCGTTGCTCGGGCCCGACGCGTCGTGGGGCGGTCTCGCCACGCACGGTGTGTTGAGTCGCAGCGTCCGCGACACGGCGGCGCTGCTCGAGCTGCTTGGCGAACGGGATCTCCGGCGACGCGAGCCCCTCGGTGCTGCCGGTCATGCGACCCTCGAGGCAGTCGAGC
>DATLLB010000924.1:0-2687 GCA_035538075.1 Enhygromyxa sp. | reverse complement strand
ACATCGTCCAGCGCGTACGCGGGGTGAAACTGGATCTCCTGATAGAGGATCTTCGGCCGCTCGAAGTGCTCGTGATAGTCGGTCGAGTCCTGGATCTCGTACCACGCGTAATTGCCCGGCTTGCGCCCGGGCCACTCGCCTCCGTCGAAATCCTGCGGACGCGGCTCGAGCTGGCTTCGGTACCTGCTCAGGTGCGCCTCGATGGCCGGGTACGCGTCGATGTCGATGCCCCGCCGCGTGAAGATCATCCAGCGCTCGCGCCACTGCGCCGACCACCGCCCGACGTCCTGGCCGCGCACATACTTCTTCAGGATCTCCGATGAGCGCGCGTGCTCGCGGCACAGCCGATCCCTGGTCGATTGATCGATCAAGAACGCCGCATTGCAGCCCGTGACCACGCCCCGATAGGGCTTGATCGCGGCGTAGTCCTCGAGCGCCACGCCATTTCGTCGCAGCTTCTCGAGCAGCGCCTGCGCGGTCGGGGGCTCGAGCGACCACCCTTGCTCGTCGAGCGTGCGCTGCAGCAGCGAGAACTCGTGCGGCTCGACCTGATGCTGCGTCACGCTCACTTCATGGTCGACGGCGGGGGCGTTCCTCCGCACCGTGATGATGCACGGGAACGCGTCCGCGTCGGGGAACAGTGGCGCGTGGCCAAAGTCGACCAGCGACTCGATCGTGTACTCGCGCGCGAGCAGCTCGCGGAGTCGCGTCGCGTACCCGCCTCGCAACCACTTGTTCGAGACCACGAAGCCCAGCCGACCGCCGGGCGCGAGCAACCGCAGCCCTCGCTCGAAGAAGTACACGAACAGATCCGCAGATCCGTCATAGACCTCGAAGGTGCGACTCCAGTGATCCTTGTACGCGCCGAGCAGCTCGTGACGGACGTACGGCGGGTTGCCGATCACCACGTCGAAGCCTGCGGGCCAGCGCTGCCAGTCGAACGCGCTCGCATCCACGCGCGGATCGTCGACCACGCTGTTGCCCTGACGAATGTTGCGATCGAGATCGGCCAGGCGCGTGCCGAGCTCGGCGGTCCGGAGCCACAGCGAGAGCTTGGCGATCTCGACCGCCTCGCCGTCCTTGTCGACGCCGAACAGGTTCTCGCTCGCGATGGCGCTATCGAGCCCACGCTCCTGCGCGAGCGCATCGAAGGCGGCCAACAACAGCGCCCCGCCCCCACACGCGGGATCGAGCACGCGCACGCGTGCGAGCGCGGCTTGGAGAGCCTCCGGATCACCGCCCGCCCGCGCCCGTGCGTCCGCGATGGTGCGGCCCACGGTCTCGCGGATCAGCAGCTCGGTCACGGACGCAGGCGTATAGAAGATGCCCTCGACCTTGCGCTTCGACGTCCGCTCGAGATCCGCGATCGATCGCTCGAACAGCTGACCGAGCACCGAGACATCGTCGCAGTCATGGCCGCAGAGCTTCACGAGCTCGACGCAGGTCGCGTCCGAGACATCGAGCCGCTCGATCGCGTCGAGGTCGCGAAACAACGCGCCCCGCTCGATCGCCTGAAACACCGCCAGGAAGTTGCGCCAGAGCAAGCCAGGTCGCTCGACCGCGCTGGCCAGGGTGTTGCGCGGCAGCAGCCCGCGGCGCTCCGCCAAGGCCACGACCAGCACACGATCGAGGATCGTCTGCGCAATCGAGAGATCCTGCAGCTCGCCACCCAGTCGAGCCCGCAGCTCGCTGTAGGTGGCGTAGAGCTGCTCGCTGACGCTCACCGCGTGAAGCTGCCGGGCTCGACCTCGGTCTCGATCGGCTGCAGCCGCCCGGTCGCGTACATCAGCTTGAGGTTGGCGATCCGCAGGTTGATCTTCGCGTTGATGTTGCGCAGCGTCGCGTCGACCTGCTCGTACTCGGCCTCGAGGATGTCGGTCGTGGTCGCGTCGCCGACCTGGTAGAGGTCGACGGCCACGCGATAGCCCTCGGCGGCCGACTCGGTCGCGCGCTCGATGTACTCGAGCTCGGCGAGCACGGCCTGACGCTCGGCGTAGGCGGCCGCGACCTCCATCGCCAGCCCGCGGCGCAGCGCCTCGCGCTGAGCCTCGAGCCCGCGCTCGTTGGCCTCGAGCTCCTTGACCTTGGCCGAGGCCTGGATCGCGTCGTTCATCACCCAGGAGAGCGAGAGCCCGGCGCTCCACGAGCCGTTGAACACCGGCTCGAGCGGGAAGAAGCGCTGGTTGGGGTTGGCGTAGGTGGCCTCGGCGAAGCCGTCGAGACGCGGGTAGTAGCCGGCCCGCGTGGTCTTGATCGCGTTCTCGAGCGACTCGGTGCTGGCCGCGAACGCCTTCATCTCGTAGCGCTGGGTCTCGGCCTCGTCGATCATCGCCTGCAGATCGTCGACCTCGGACAGCGGGGCCTCGGGCGACAGCAGATCCTCGCCGATCTGGTAGCGCGGGAATTCGTCCTCGCCCATCTGCAGGGCCAGCGCTTGCTCGGCCAGCACCTGAAAGCTCTCGGCGCGGATAGTCGCGGCCGTCAACGTCGCAACTGCGGCGTCGAGCCGCATCACGTCGGCCTTCGAAGCCACGCCGGCCTCGAACGCCGCCTCGGCGTCCTCGAGCCGCGCCTGCGTGCGCGCGAGCGACTCCTGCAGCGCGACCTTGCTGGCGATCGCCCGAACCCAGTCGTAGTAGGCCACGCGCGCGTCGGTCTGCGTGGTCAAGAGCTCAGCCGTGCTCGCG
>DATLLB010000923.1:0-10266 GCA_035538075.1 Enhygromyxa sp. | reverse complement strand
ATCTCGCCGAGCTCGATCAGCGCGCGACCGTACTGCTGGTCCACGTAGGTCAGAATCAGCGGGATCTGCCCGGCGAGCGCGTTGGTCAGGTGTTCGTAGTGAGTCTGGACGCCGATCGAGTCACCCATCGCTGCAGCGTTGAGCATCACCCCCACGCGCAGGATCCAGAGGTCGGGCTGAATCGCTACCCCAGCGTCGAAGTACGCGCGCGCGGTCTCGGGATCCCCGATGTCACGAAAGTACGCGCCGATGTGGTCGTGCAGATGCGCGTGGGTATCCGCGTAGCTCTCGATCCCCTCGAATCCTTCCAGATAGGCTCGAGCCTCGGCGATCGCAGCACGAGGGCGACCCGCGTTGGCCAGGGCGCTGACGCGGCCCAGGGCGAACGCGACATTCATGATGTGAGTCGACGGAACCACCGCTGCCGACGCACGGACGATCGCGTGGAATGTCGCGTAGGCCTCGACATTGTCGCGCTCGAGCAGCGCGATCGCACCGAGGTTGTTGATCGTCGCCAGACCCCGCCAGTCCATCCGCTGCCCGCTCGCGCTGCGGAGGTCCCTCGCCTCCTCCAGCCATCGCCGAGCCTCGTGCACGTCCTCGACGGTCATGTAGATGTTTCCCACGTTGTTGAGGTACTCGGCGTAGAGCCCGACGTCATCGACGACACGCCGGTTCAGCGCCGTGATCATCGGCAGGTCATTCATGGCGCGCGGGTGCTGATCGAGAATCGCTCCGTGCAAGAACCCTCGCTTCGAGCTCGCGACCGCCGCCACGCTGGCGTGGCCGAGCTCGAGCGCGACCCACAGCGCCCGCGAGAGCGAGCGCTCGGACTCGACCGGATCGAGCATCATCTCGAGGTCGCCCTTGCGTAGATAAGCCTCGGCCAGCAGCGGCTGATGGGCGAGCGCCTCCTCGTCGGCCAACACCTCGGCCACGAGCTCGAGCCCGCGTTGATACTGACCCGCGTCGCCATGCACCTGCGCGCGCGCGAGCGTCTCGCGATGCGACTGCACGCGTGCTCGGGTCGCCGGGTCTTCGGGCGGCGGGATCGCGTCGAGCAGCGCGGCCACGTCGGCGCAGCGCTCGAGCGCGGGCAAGCCCGAGGCCGCCTGAGCGGCGCCGTCGAATTGCTCCGCGCTCTCGCTGCCGAGCACCTGGACGAGCGCCTCGACGCTGGCGAGCCGCTCGTCCAAGCACGCCGTCCTCGCGTCGAAGACGTTCGCCGACTGCTGACCCCGCGCGTGCGCGCGGCAAGCCTCGTTGCGCAGGTGGGCCCACTGATCCACGTAGCGATCGAGCTGCGGCACGACGATCGCGAGCACCGGCTCGGCCCGCGCGCCGTGCTTCGCTCGCACGCTGGCCGTGATCTCGGCCGCCCGCGTCGCTCCCCAGACCGCCGCGATCTCGTCGCGCGCGTCCGGGCACACGTCGAGCGGCGGCTCGCTCGGGCGCGCGAGCGCGAAGCTCAGCGCGCCGGTGAGCCCGACCAGCAGCGCGCCCGCGAGGATCCGTCGATTCCGAGCCCGAGGGTCACGCCGCAGCGCGATCAACAGCTCGCGCATCGACGGCCAGCGAGCGCCGGGATCGACCGCGAGCCCGCGCAGCAGCACCGCATGCAGCCAGCGAGGCACGTCGGTGTCGCGGGGTCGCAGCGCCCCGCGATCGGCGGTCAGCTCGGTCATCAGCGCCTCGAGCGTCTCGCCGCGAAACGGCCGATGACCATAGAGCGCCTCGAACAAGGCGACGCAGAAGCTGAACTGATCGCTGAGCGAGCTCGCCTGGCCGGTGACGAGCTGCTCGGGCGCCATGTAGGCCGGCGTACCCAGCAGCGCCCCGGTGATCGTCAGCCCCTCGCTCGGGTGATCGCTCAGCGTCGTCTCGAGCTGCGAGCGCTCGAGCTCGCCGAGCCGCGCGAGCCCGAAGTCGAGCACCCGCACGCGCGCGTCGGCGCCGAACATCGCGTTATGTGGCTTGAAGTCGCGATGAATGATCCCCTGCGCGTGGGCGGCCGCCAGGCCCTCGCCCGCCTGAGCGAACGCCTGCAGCACCTCGCGCCACGGTCGACGCTCCGCGTCGAGCCAGGCCCGCAGCGTCGGCCCGGCCAGAAATTCCATGGCCACGAACAGCTGGCCCTCGACCTCGCCGACCTCGTACACGTGGACCACGTGGGGATGCGACAAGCGAGCCAGCGCCCGTGCCTCTCTCAGAGTCCGCTCGCGCAGCTCGGCGCTGTCGAGCCGGCTCGGTCGGATCAGCTTGACGGCGATCTTGCGCTCGAGCTCCTCGTCGTAGGCCGCATAGACGCTGCCCATCCCGCCCTCGCCGATGCGATGCAGCAGGCGGTAGCGACCGAACGCGAGCTCGTCCGAACCACCGAACAACACCGCCTCGATCTGCCGCCGCCACAAATTGTGCTCGGGCCCAATCTCTGGGCGTGGCGGAGCGGTCGACTGAACCACGGGAGAGCTCGGCTGCAAGGGCTGGATCTGCACGATCCACCTGTCCGTGCATCGGCGGCGCGATTCGATCATGGACCCACGCTGCTGTCCACCGAGCCCGGTCTCGATGCAGCGGGCCCTCGAAAATTTCTGGACGCCTTCGTGATCCCCGCGGGGGTCGGCGGAACCACGAAGACACGGCGCGCCAAAGACAACGACGAGCGCGCGAGGAGAACGACCATGAGCAAGCAAAAGAAAGCTCCGAAGACTCGCACCCGCACCGGCGTCAAGGCGGGAGGCCCCTTCCTGCAGCACGGCACCCGCGTCCGCGTTCGTGTTCGCACGAACGTCAAGGCCTCGGGCCCGGTCCTGCAGCACGGTGTCCGCGTCCGCCAGGCGAGCTGATCGGCCATGAACGAACTCGAGAGCCCCGAAGTCGATGAGCTCGCCTGGGAACGAGCTGCGGCCTGATCATGATCGGCCGCAGAGCTCGTCGCTTCGGGGCAGCTCGACGTGGCCGAGCCGCTGGCGCTCGCCGCCGCCGAAGCGCTCCGCGAGCTGCTCGGCGAGGATCACCCGGACTACGCCAACGCGCTGGGCACCGTCGCCCAGATCGCCGAGCAGCGCGGTCGCCTGCGCGAGGCGATCGATCTGGGCCGCCAGGCGCTGGCGATCCTCGAGCTTCATCGTGACGAGCCTGTGGTCGAGCCCATGCGCGCGGCCCTATCGATGCAGCTCGGCTTTCGGCTGGCGATCGCGGGCCACTACGCCGAGGCCGAAACCCGCTCGCGCGAGGCCCTGGCGCTGACGCCTGCCGAGCATCCGTTCGAGGCCGAGGCGTGGGTCAACCTCGGCGTCTCGCTGCGGCTCGCCGGGCGCCACGAAGAAGCCGAGGCCGCCTACCGCCGTGGGCTCGAGCTCTACGAAGCCGCGTGCGAGCCGATCCCCAGCGCCCTTCATCACAACCTCGCCGGCCTCGCCTTCGCGCGCGCCGACCATGCGCTGGCCGAGACCCACGCCCGAGCCGCCCTCGCTGCACGCGATCAATCTGGCGACCAAGACCCGTTCGCGCGCGGGCAGGATCTGTGTGGCCTCGGCGACGCGCTGGCCGGGCAGGGCCGCGTGGACGAAGCCGAGCGAGCCTACCGTGAAGGTCTGGCCTGCTATGCACAAACCGGCCGCGTCGAGCATGTCGAGGTCGCGTTCGCATTGCACAACCTCGCCGACGTGCTCGCCGATCGAGGTCACCTCGCCGAGGCCGAGGCCAGCTATCAACAGGCGCTCGCGCTCAAGCGACGGCTGTTGGGTCCCGCCCATCACGAGCTGGCCGCGAGCGAGTGCAACCTCGCGGTCCTGTACGCGAGCACGGGTCGCCTCGAACAAGCCCGCAGTTTGGCGGCGGAGGCCGTGGAAATTGTGCGTTCGCTCGATGCGCGCCATCCCGTGCGCGTCGGCGTGGAAGCCTGCGCGCGCAGCCTCGCCTGAGCGGTTTCGCCCGGACCGCCGCGCTGCTACGTTGGCTCGGTGGCGAGTGCACAGGATCTCGATGATGCAGCCGCTCTCGCAGCTTGGTCTGCGGGGGATCGCAAGGCCGGGCAGGCGTTGTTCAGTCGCTACTACGAGCCGGTCGCACGCTTCTTCCTCAACAAGGTCGGCGACGCCGGGCAGGATCTGATCCAGCGCACGTTCTTGGCCTGCGTCGAGGGTGCGTCGCGCTACCGCGGCGACGGCAGCTTCCGCAGCTACCTGTTCGCGGTCGCCTATCGCCAGCTGTGTCGACATTATCGCGACCGCGCGGGCGATCGGGTCGATCTCGCCAGCGTATCCTCGCTGGCCCTCGACGCCTCGCTGTCGGGCATGGTCGTCGAGCGCGAGGAGCTGCGCCTGTTCCTGGCCGCGCTGCGCACGATCCCCCTCGATCTGCAGGTCGTGCTCGAGCTGCACTACTGGGAGCAATGCAGCGTGGCCGAGATGGCTGCGGCGTTGGAGATCCCCGAGGGCACGGTGCAGTCGCGACTGCGTCGCGGTCGCGAGCAGCTGCGCGCCGCCGTCGACAGACTCGCCGAGCGACCGGACCTCGCCAACAGCACGTGGCACGGGCTCGACACCTGGGCCCGCGAGGTTCAGGCGCTGCGCCAGTGAGTACCGCGTCAGCTACCCTGGCGCGCGCACGGGTGGGCGCAAGCGATCGCGCCAAGCCTCCGCGGTCGCCTTGACCTTCGCGTCGACAGCCTTGTGCGCGAGCCGACCCAGCGCCTCGGGTCCGAGCAACGCGAGCCCCTCTCGCTCGAGCCTCGGCGCGACCGCATCGACCAGCCGGCCCGCGCCGCTCAACCAGCGCTCGAGCACGGCCACGTCGATCTCGTAGAGCGTCGAGTGCAGCGCGAGCCAGCGCTGACCGACCGCACGCAGCTGCTCGGACTCGTGCTCGAGCCAGACCGGCAGCAACATCGCGAGCAGCTCGGGCTCCAGCGCGCGCAGGGTCGCTTCGTTCGGCTCGGCCAGCTGGTTCGGCTCGAGCTCGAGGATCGTCGCGATGCCCTCGAGCACGGCCTCGGGCTCGAGCCCGAGTCGCTCGACCGCCTCGCGCAGGCTCGCCGCGGCCCCGTGCGGATCGATCGGCTCGCGCGTCGGAGCGTGCTCGCTCGACTTGTGCAGCTGGCGATGAACCAGCTCGCGCAGCCAGTCCCACGGCCCACGCTGCTCGGTCGACGCGCGATCGAGCACCGCATAGCCGAGCGCCTCGAGCGTGCGCAGTCGAGCGGCGAGCAGCTCCTGGGCCTCGCGCTCGCCCAACCATCGCCACGAGAGCATGCGGCCGAGCCCGAGCGCCTCGGGCTCGGTGCCGCTGCGCGTGGCGTCCTCGGCTCGGGCCTCGCGAACATTGAAGGCCGGCCCGAACATGGTCCGCTTGCGGACCAACGCGACGCGAGCGTAGCGGTCGGGCCCGCGCGCGTGGGTCAGGATCAGCGTGTAGCCGCGGGTTTCGGTCCACCGGGCCATGGGCAGCGGGAGTGTTTCATGGATGGGGAGCGCACGTAAGACCGTTGTGAAGGCCGCCGTTCCCCCGCCCGCGCCATGCAGGACCCCAAGCGTAGCCCCAGCCACGATGACCCAAACCTGAGCCGCCGCGGCGCCTTGATCCGAATGTTGGAGATCGGGGTCGGCGTCGCCGGAGCGGCTCTCCTGACCAGCGGCACCTCCGAGCAAGTCGCCGAGGCCCGCAGGCTCCCACCCCCGGTCGAGCCGCAACAGTCGCTGGTCTCCGTGCAGGTCGAGGCGCCCGAAGGTAGTGACTTCCCGAGCTTTCGCAGCGGCGGTGAGGTCTGGATCGCGGGCAGCGAAGGGCAACGCTACAACCTGCGCCTGCAAAACCACAGCCCCGAGCGCGTCGAGGTCGTGGTCACCGTGGATGGACGCGATGTGATCAGCGGGCGGCTCGGCGACTACGTCAAGCAGCGCGGCTATGTGCTCGATCCCTTCGATACGCTGATCATCGAGGGCTATCGACAATCGCTCGACAGCGTGGCCGCGTTTCGCTTCGCCGATCTCGCCGATAGTTATTCGGCCCGGATGGGCACCCCCGTGCACGTGGGCTTGATCGGCGTGGCTGCATTCGCGGAGCGCAGCCCGATCAAGCCGCGCCAGCAACCGCTCGCGCCCGTCGAGGGCGAGCCGTTTCCGGGTGAAGATTCGAGCGTGGCGCCGGCCCCCTCCTCGGTCGTGGCCGGCAGCGACAAGGCCCGCCGAGCCGAGCGCTCGGATGCCCGCGACGGCGACATGAGCTGGGCGGCCCCCGAGGATGAAGCGGTCAATCAGCTCGGCACCGAGTACGGCGAGTCGACCTTCTCGCCGGTCGAAGAGGTGACCTTCAAGCGCAAGCACCGACGCAAGCCCGACCAGCTGCTGGTGCTCCACTACGATTCGATGGATGGGCTGCGGGCGCGCGGGATCGTGTTCGACGAGCCCCACCACCGCGAGCCGCTGCGGACCTGGGACCGCGAGCCGCGTCACCGCGACGGTCGCTTCGCTCCGCCGCCTCCGCCCAAAGACTGGTGGCAATAACGTTTAGCCCCCCGCGGCCGCCTCAGTTCGAGCCGCGGGCGGCCGCTTCGCGGCCGTTCGCTCTCTACGCGAGCGAAGCGGATCGGCACGTAGTTTTTGGCCGCACGTAGTGACCCCCAAAGGGGGGTCGAGTTGGCTCGAGTCCGATCGGTGACCGGCATTGGTGCCAATCGAAGGCTCTACACGAGCCCTTCTTTTTTGTTGGTTGCGGCTTCGAGCGCGAGCCGCCGCTCCATGCCCCGCACCTTCGCCGTGAAGAACGCCTCCGCGCCGGCGTACAGCGCGACGAAGGTCCAGATCGGCGACAGATGAGTCAGCAGCGCGAGGCTCCACACCGCGAACACCAGCGACGCCCGCCCGACGTCGCCGTTGAGCAGCTGCCCGGTGCCCGGCAGAAACAAGCTCAACAGCCCCGCCGTGACGGGCAGCCGCGGCTCCTCGTCGTCGTCGTAGCTCATCAGCTCGTCGGGCTCGCGCAGGACCAGGGCGTTGGTCTCGCCGAGCTCGTGCGCAGCTTCGCGGAACATCGCCTCGAGCTGGGCCTTGCGCTCGGGGCTGATCGTGTAGCGCAGGCTGCTGTCGGAGACCGGGCGCAGCTCGCCGGCCTGGACCAGCATGTCGATCGCGGTCTGCACGTCGGTGCGCGGACGATCGAGCGCGCGCGCGGCCGTGACCGCCGTGATCGTGGTGACCGAGGGCTCCGAGAACAGGCTCAGGATCTGCGCCGTGAGCGGGCTGCGATGGGCCGGCTCGCGCTGCTCCTCGGCCATGCGCGCGTCGTGATCCCAGCCAACTTCGCCCCGGTCGCTGAGCGGACGCTTGGGCTCGGCGCCCGCATCACCCTCGCGCTCGTCTCCGCGGTGGCGGCGGATTCGACTGAGCGAGCGGCGACCTTTGGACTTCGTTTCCGACATGCGGCGGGCCGACGAACAGCATGCCAACGATCCCGTGCACGCGGTACCGGTGGCCCGTTAGTCCTGCGCACGAAGTGGCTGAGCGCGAGCAAGCGTGTCGACGACAGTCAGGCGCGCCAACCGCACGGACCGCAGGATCTCACACCGCAACCGCGAAATCACGGAGCGCGTCGTTGAGGCTGGTGCGCATGTCGGTGCTGGCCTTGCGGCGCCCGATGATCAGCGCAGCCGCCAGCTGATACTCGCCGGCCGCGAACTTCTTGGCCCGCGAGCCGGGGATCACCACCGAGCGCGCCGGCACTCGGCCGCGATACTCGATGGGCTCGCTGCCCGACACGTCGATGATCGGGGTCGAGGCCGTGATCACCACGTTGGCCCCGAGCACCGCCTCCTGCTCGACGCGCACGCCCTCGACCACGATCGCCCGCGAGCCGATGAAGCAGCCGTCCTCGATGATCACCGGGGTCGCGCCGGGCGGCTCGAGCACGCCGCCGATCCCGACGCCCCCCGAGAGGTGCACATGCCGACCGATCTGCGCGCAGCTGCCCACGGTCGCCCAGGTGTCGACCATGGTGCCCGCACCGACGCGCGCGCCGATGTTGACGTAGCTCGGCATCAGCACGGCCCCGCGCTCGATGAAGCTGCCGTAGCGAGCGGTGGCCGGCGGCACCACGCGCACGCCAGCCGCAGCCCAACCACGCTTGAGCGGGATCTTGTCGAAGTACTCGTAGGGCCCGACCTCGATGGTCTCGAGCTGCTGAATGCCGAAGTAGAGCAGGATCGCCTCCTTGACCCACGCGTGCACGATCCAGTCGGCCTCGGCGGTGGCACCGGGCTCGGCCACGCGCAGCTCCCCGGCGTCGAGCTTGGCGATGGTCGTGCGCACGGCGTCGGCGTACTCGGCCTGCGCGAGCAGGCTGCGATCTTCGTAGGCGGCGGCGATCAGGCGCTCGAGGGTCTCGGTCATGCGCCGCGATCTCGCACGCTCGCCGAGAAAAAAAAAGCGAGCGGGATCAGCAGGCCTTGAACTCGTCCATGGTCGTGGCCCCGAGGCAGCGCTGCACGGTCGCCTTGGGCGTCGACTTGGCCTTGCATTGATCGATGATCTCGTCGCGCCCCTTCGCAGCCGCGCGCTCGAGCACCTCGGGCGGGAGCTTGCGGGCGTCCTCGCTCAGCTCGGCCGTGTAGAGCTCGACGAACTTGTCGCCGAGCGCCTCGCAGTCCTGCTCGGACGCTGCGCCGGCCGTGCACGCGAGCGAGCCCGCCAGCAGACACGCACGCGCGCTCGCACGAACGATGGCGCCGACCCACTGCAACGGCGCAATTCAACCCGAACACGGTCCAAAGCACAATCGGCCCGCGGGCCGTGAGATGACCCACTGTTTTTCTCGCGGCAGACCCTGGTCGTCGGAGCCGAGCGCCTTACGAGCCCTTCGAGCCATGCCGAACGACCGCGTGTCCGACCCGCACGACTCTCGCGTCCGCCAGCTCGATCATGCCCACCCGCCGCAGCAGGTCCGGCTTCGTCGACCTGCGCCGGTCTACCTCGGCCACTCGGCGGCGACCCGGCAGGTGCAGGCCGAGATCCACAGAGCCCTGCGAGCGAGCGCGCCCGTGCTGGTGAGCGGCGCCACGGGGACCGGCAAGCGCACGATCGCGGAGATCCTCCATCACTTCAGCGACGCCGAGGCGGCGCTCGAGCAGCCGCTGATCGTCGACGGCCGCGTCGGTCCGATCGGCGAGTTCGCGTACGTGTGTCCGGTCGAATGGCTGACCCACGAGCAACAGCTCGCGCTGGTCGACGGCCCCCGAGCGGGGCGGCTGATCCTGGGCACCCGGCTGCAGCTCGACAGCGACGCGGCCTGGCGGCGCATCGAGCCCCTGCTGATCGGCTGCCCGATCCAGATCGAGCTGCCGACCCTGCGTCAGCGCATCGAGGATCTCGAGGCGCTGGCGCTGCGGATCGTGTGCGAGAGCCCGTCGCCACGCCCGATCGGAGGCATCGACGACTACGCGCTCGACTGCCTGCGCGCGCACGCGTGGCCCGGCAACGTGACCGAGCTCGAGGAGGTCTTGCGCCATGCGATCGAGGTCGGGACCGGCGAGCAGATCGAGCTGCGTGATCTTCCGGCCGCGCTGCGGCTGCACGCGGTCGAGGCCACCGACCTCGACGCGCCCGACCTCGAATTCTCGCTCGCCCACGTCGAGCGCAGCGCGATCGAGCGAGCCGTGCGCTTCGCTCGAGGCAACAAGCGCAAAGCGGCGCGGCTGCTGCGGATCAGCAAGACGACCCTGTACCGCAAGCTGCGGCACTACGACGCGATCGACGACCACGAGTACGACGACGACTGACCGGGCTATGCTTGGGTCGTGGCGGGTCGGCTCGAGCGGATGCGAGTGGCGGCGATGAGCCTCGCGCTGGTGGGCGGGCTCGTGGCCAGCTGCTTGCCCGAGCTGCCGCGCGGACGCAGCTGCGGCGACGGCTGGTGGGACCCCGAGTACGAGCAGTGCGATCCCACCAGCAGCGACCGCAGCTACATGGCGGCTTGCCGCGATCATGGCCTGGACAAGGAAGCTACCTGTGATCCGACCACCTGCGAGGTTCGAGCGAGCGAGCAGGAGTGCTCGCGCTGCGGTGACGGGGTCGCCTCGGGCGACGAGGCTTGCGATGGCGATGATCTGCGCGGGCTGACCTGCCCCTCGGGTGCGGACGCGCTGCGCTGCACCGATCAATGCACGCTGGATTTCGAGCTGTGCCCTGCGGTCTGCGGCGATGGGATCGTCGACGAGACCGAGGAGTGCGACCCGGCTCTCGCGTGCTTCGACGACGAAGCCTGCGGTCCGAA
>DATLLB010000922.1:0-3056 GCA_035538075.1 Enhygromyxa sp. | reverse complement strand
ATCACGCCGTCGAGCGCTCCCGCGGCGGTGCCGGTCTCGGCGTAGCTGACCCAGGCGATCCAGGCGAGCAAGGCCAGGAAGGTCAGGTGGATGCGGACGTCGATGCCCGCGACCCGGGCGATTCGCCAGGCCCACTTCAATGGTTCGCACTCCCGCGCATGGGTCGGGAGTGTTGCTCAAAAGCGCGGACGCTGGAGCAGCTGCGCAAGCATTGCGGCTGCTCGCGCCCGCACAGGTTGCGCTACTGGACCTCGACGGTGCTCGGGGCACCGCCGCCGTCGCAGCCCCAGCGGAAGTTGTCCAAGAACGCGTAGCTGTCGAGGACCGAGTCGCCGACGTCGAACACCGCGAAGATCATCGTGATGGACTCGCCGGGCGCGACCGAGGCGGTCGTCCGCAGCCAGCGAGTGCCGGCGTGGCCCTGCATGCAGGTGCCGTGCAGCTGCGGCGCCGAGCAGTTGTTGTTGACGCAGACGGGATCGTTGCCCGCGTTCGCATCGCGGTACTCGAGGAAGTCGGAGTCGAGCGCGACCGGACGATCTTGCGAATCGAACGACACGTTGCCGGTCCACTCCTCGGACTCGAGCCAGCCGATGTACATGTCGTTGTACTGCGACAGGTAATACATCGGGTACTCGGTGCTGAGGAACGCGACCTCGTAGCTGAACGAGGTGACGTTCGCCGGCACGGTGGCCGTGAAGCGAAGCTCGGTGTAGTCCTTGACCGTCGAGGTCAACGCGCCCTGGATGCTGTTCGAGCAGTCGCCAGTGCCGACCAAGTTGGGGTTCTGCGCGCAGTCCTGGCCGCCGACGCCTTGCGACTCCATCGGCGCAGGCAGGGCGTTCGGATCGAACGCGCCGAGATCGGCGGAGCAGGCGTCGATCATGCTCAGCTGGCTGAACAGGCCGCTGCCGATCACCAGGTAGCGCGCGCCTTCGCGTGGCGGGAACGCGCCGGTGTTGCCGAACGAGGTACGAGTGCCGAACGCCCCCGCTGCGCCCGAGGTCGTGACGTTGACCTGGGTCTCGCCGGGGCAGCCGAGGCCGAGCGCGTTGGCGTTGGACGAGTTGGCCCCGTCGCATGGCGTGTGTGACGGCGGCACGCAGTCGCCTCCGGTTGGATCGCCGTCGCCGTCGCCGGTTGGATCGCCGTCGCCGGTTGGATCGCCGTCGCCGGTCGGATCACCGTCGCCCGTCGGGTCGCCGTCACCCGTCGGATCGCCATCGCCGTCACCCGTCGGATCACCATCGCCGTCGCCTTCGCCTTCACCGTCGGTGCCGTCGCTCAGCGAGCCGTCGAGGCAGAAGCCCTGAATGCAGGTGAGACCGTCGGGGCACAGCGATCCGGCCACGCACTTGGTCGGGCCGCCGCTGTCGTCGGAGCCGTCGTCAGCACAACCAATGATGAAACCAATGGCGAGCGTGAATCCGGTGAGCAGCGCAGGACCAAGCGACGCGGGGGGGTACGGCATGGCCCCGAGTGTAAGGGAGCCGACTCGAGAAATTCAAACCGTGCGCAACGAGGTCAGCACTCGCATTCGTCTTCGCCGTCGTAGCTGCGGACGTCGACGTAGAGCTCATAGGCATAAGTCGCCGCTGCGCTCGGACCGTACACATAGATGAGCAGATCGTTGGAGTAGTTGGGCCCCCACCCGTCCACATCGACACGGCCATCGGTGGCGATATCGGCCCCCAGCAGCACCATCGAGGCGGCGTCGTAGACCTCGACCGCGAGCGTGTTTTCGGGCGCGCTCGCGAGCGCGTCGCCGCCACACGACTCCCACTGCGCGCACCAGCTGCTGCCGCGCACGAGCCCGTCGATGCGCACCACGTTGTAGTCGAAGTCGAGCTGCTCGATCGGGACGCGATACCAGTCGTGCTCGCCCGAGCACAGGAAGCCGTCGATCACCAGGTCGGCGTCGGCCAGCGCGTCATCGCCCGAGGGCAGCTCGTCCCAGCCGACCAGCACCGACTGCTCGGGAGCGTCGTTGGGCTCGAGCGCGTCGTTGCTGCACTGCTCGGCCTCGTCGTCGCCATCACCGGCGTCGTTCGAGACCTGCTTGGGACCAGACTCCGGACCTGCGCACATCGAGACCAGCGAGAGCAATCCGAGGACCAGGGGGACACGCGCCATGGCCCTTGGCTAGCACCGTCGGCGCTGCGATCCGCGAGCTCCGATCGAGAACGGCCGTCCTCGGGTTCGGGGCGACGCACTCGCGCGGACCCACTCGATCCGCCGCAGTGAGCGGTCAACTGGAAGGTCGTTCTAGGGCTCGTGGCGGCGCTCCAGCACCTGCTCGGCGGCGGCGAGGCGCGAGCTGACCAGCGGACCCGGAAGCAGGCCGGTCAGGATCAACAGGGCCGCGAGCGCACCAAAGACGATCCGCTCCGGACGAAGCGCGGGCAGTTGCGGGCCCGCGTCGCTGCGTCCGCAAAACAGCGAGAAGTACATGCGCAGGATCGCAAGCCCCGTCAGCGCCCCGGCTGCGACCACGCAAAAGCCCAGCACCGGGAACGCCTCGGTCGCGCCGTCGACCAGCAGCTCCTCGCCGATGAAGCCGAGCGTGCCGGGGAACCCGGTGCACGCGAGGCCCAACACCAAGAAGCTGATCGCGAGCGTCGGCATCTGGGCGTAGCCGCCGTGGAACTGCGAGAGATCGAGGCGACCGCGGCGAGCCTCGAGCAGCAGCACGCAGCGGGCCACGCCTGCAAAGGCCAGCGCCGACGAGACCCACAGGACCATCGAGCCGCCCAGCGCTTGCTCGCTGGTGCAGTCGAGCCCGGCCATCACCAGCGCCGATTGGCTCACGAACAGATAGCCGAGCCCGCGCCTCGCGTCGCGCTGGATCAGCGCCAGCGCGGCGCCGTAGACCGCGGTGACCAGCGCCAGAATCGCTACCACGCGCAGCGTCTCCGGGGCCGCACGCGGGACGATCAAGACTGCGGTCACGTACGCGCCGATCTGCGGGGTCGTGAGCAGCACCGCCGGACCCAGCCGGCCACGCTCGAACACCTCGGGGATCCATGCGTGGAACGGGAACACGCCCTTGCGGATCA